>SLFT01000488.1 GCA_007124105.1 Candidatus Hydrogenedentota bacterium
ACAAAAGACCGTACCCTCGCCGTGCATCGCATGAGCGCGTTCACGCTCACCGACAAACATTTCGCGCCCATTGCCGACACGGACGCGTCCGCCGCCGACGCCTTTGGCCTTCCCCGGGAAGCGCCTTTTTCGGTGGTGGTGGATTTTGTGCCCAAGGCCGCCATGTACGTGCGCGAGCGGGTCTGGAGCGCGGACCAAACCATAACCGACCGTGCCGACGGCGGCATAACGCTCGCCTTCACCGCCACCAGTCGTCCCGAGGTGCTGTCGTGGGTGCTCAGTTTTGGCGGCGAGGCCACATTGCGCGCGCCGGCGGATATCCGCAAGGAGATTCAGGAACGATTGCGCATAATGACGAAGGCACATCGGTAGCGTCGTCGCAATCAGGCGCCGCCCCCAAAGGACGGTATTGGCCCGATTGATGGGATTGACGGGATTGACGGATGTCGCATCTATATTGACGCGCATCTCCTGATTTCCACCGCGTTTAGTCCAACGGCAAGCCCGAAAAGTGGTGTGTTTAGCGCGGGCGTTGTCCGCAGTATTTACCGGTTACGACAAAAACTGATGGGCTGCGCTTGTTCACCGTGTTGAGACAGAACCAGTGTTTTTTGATATACTGCCATTATTGGCATTTAGGATTTGTTTATTACCAACTACAGGGACACCGTTCATGAATCTTTACACCAAGGCAAAAATAACACTGCATCTAATACGCTGGCTCTTGACCTGGAAAAAGCATGACAGCCGTCAGCCATCGCCAGTGCCCGAAAACCCGAAATTCATGTCTGCCTGGGACGCTGTTTCCCTTATCAAAGACGGGGCTGTGATGGCCACGTCCGGCATTGGCGGCAACCAGCGTTGCGCGTTGATGTATTGGGCCATTCGCGAACGGTTTGACGCCGAGCAGCATCCCCGTGACCTTACGGTGGTTTGTATTGGCGGCCAGGGAGGACGCGGCAAGGTTCCCGGCACCCTCGAGGAGATTGGCGTGGAGGGATTGAATACGCGTATGATCGCCGGTCACACCGAGACGTTCAAGGCGCAGTTGAAACTTGCCGATGCGGGAAAACTCGAATTGCAGTGCATTCCCCAGGGTACGTTGACATTGATTGTAAAGGCGCAGGGTGAAGGCTGCGACCATGTGATTAACCGCACGGGCGTGGGCACATTTGTTGATCCGCGTACGGGCCGCGGCACGCCGGTGATGCCGCCGGACGCCAAACAATACGTTGAAGTTCAGGAGGACGGCAGTTTCAAATATACGCTGCCGCCTATTGACACGGCCGTGTTCAGCGCGCCCGCCGCCGACCGCAAAGGCAACATTTACGTGAAGAACTGTGCCGTACTCTGCGAGAGTTATGAAATAGCCAGGGCGGCCCGTCGCAACGGCGGCAAGGTCATCGTGAATGTGGGTATGCTCGTGGAGGAAGGCTACGACGACGTGTTTTTAAGCGCCGATGAAGTAGATGCCGTTGTCTATTGGGCCGGTGCGGAACAGACAGCCAGCGTCAAGTATCGTAAACATTGGGAATGCTTCACCCTTAACAGCACTATGACCGAAGATGAGGGTCTTGCGCGGGCCAGGCTGGTCTGCAACATTCTCGGTCTGACGCCCAAACGCAAACCGATTGACAACGTGTTGGCCCGCCTGGGGACGCGCATTTTCGTAGACCACGCAAGCAAGGGCGACCATGTGGACATCGGCGTGGGATTGCCCGAGGAAGTGTCGCGGCTGCTTCATGAAAGCGGCGTCATGAGCGATTTGGAGATGATCAACGAGAGCGGCGTCATGGGCGGTGTGTCCGCGCCGGGCGTATTCTTTGGCGCGGCGGTGAACCCGAAGGAAATTGTATCCTCCGCCACGGCCTTTGAACGTATCTACAAACGGCTTGACTGGGCGATACTCGGGGCGTTGCAGGTGGACGGCGACGGCAACGTTAACGTGTCAAAGCGCGGCGAAGGCGCCATCAATTACGTCGGCCCGGGCGGGTTCATTGATCTGGTCACCAGCGCGAAATCAATTCTCTTTTGCAATGCCTGGGGCGACCGGGCCGAGTTCGAGATAGCAGGCGACAAGGTGTCCGTGAAGAATCCTGGCAAAGCGAAGTTTATTGAAAAGGTGGACGAGATTACGTTCAACGGCCAGGAAGCGCTGAAACAGGGCATTCGCGTTTTCTACGTTACCCATGTGGGCGCATTTCGCCTGACCGAGCGCGGCATGGAACTGCTATGCGTTATGCCCGGCATAGATGCGCAGAAGGACATTCTGGACGTCTGTCCCATGAAAATCGTGCTGCCGGAAAGCGGCGCGCCCGAGACCGTTGCCCCCGAAATCGTTACCGGCGCTAATTATCGTCTTTCGTTGCAATAGTAAACGACCAAAAAATAGTTCGGGGCCGTTTACGGGCGCGGCGTTGCGGCATCAACCGCTTCTGTTATCGCATTGGTTGTGACTCGTACATATATTGCGGTTTTATCCGGCTTTGTAGTGAAGACAGCAAACACGCCGCGAAAAGAAATAAATGCGCCAGCGTGGTCGCGGCGGCGACTGAAAAGGCGGTTTGTCCTGTTGCCGCAGCGATTTAAGGCGTGTGCCCATTGCGAACTGGCGCCCTGACGGGTAATACGGAAGGAGCCCTGCTGATGGTTGAGAGCACTGATGCCTTTTCGGCGCGAGACGCCGGACGGTTGACGCGTGTTGTTGACCTGGTTGAGATTGCCGGGAAACTGCGTCCGTTAACGGCTGTCATGGCGGGCGGCGAACGGGTCGAGGATTTGCTGCTCGTGGAGTCGGCGCGCGACCACGGCATTATTGATCGCATTATTCTGATTGGCAAAAAAGAACGTATTGAAGCCGCTGTGGCAGAGGTTGCCATCGAGGTGCCTGCCGCGGACATCGTAAGCGCTGAAAGCGACGACGAGGCGGCCGCGGCCACGGTGGCGCATGTCAGGAGTGGAATCGCGGAAATGGTGCTTAAAGGCAGCACACCTACCCACGTGCTGCATCGGCACATGCTGGCCCTTGCCGCGCGGCCCACGGTGAGTCTGGTCTCGATTTTTGACGCCGTACCCCTTGCGCGGGGGCGTCCAATGATTTTAACGGACGCCGGCGTTACAACAGTCTGCAATTTTGGCAGGCTGGCGGGGTTGATTGGCAACGCGGTGGATGTCGCGCGCAATGTAATGCGGATTGACCGTCCGCGTGTGGCGTTGCTTTCAGCCAACGAAAAACAGCTCGAGACGCTGCCGTCTACGCGTATTGGCGCGGAATTCGCCAAACGCGGTTGGCCGGACGCGGATATTTATGGCCCGTTGCAGTTTGATTTGGCCACCGACCCCGATGCCGTGGCGGTCAAGGGGCTTCCGGACACGCCCGGCGCGCGGGCGGTCGGCGGCAACGCGGATATCCTTGTCTGTCCCGGAATTGACGCCGCAAACGTCATCTATAAAATTATCAGCGCCATGATCAAATATGGCGACGCGTCCCTTGCCAACATTATTATGGGCTTCCCCAAACCCTATGTGCTGCTTTCGCGCTCGGACGCGCTCGAAACGCGACTGAATTCACTGGCGTTGGGCGCTGTCTATGCGCAACGCTTCGCGGAAATAGAACAGCCGCCCAGGACGCCCGCGACAAAACGCGCGGAATCACGCCGCGTCCTTGTGATCAATCCCGGTTCCACCTCCACAAAGATTGCCGTATTCGAAGGGGAGCAGTGTGTTTATGATCAGGAAACGCCCTACGCGACGACTGTCGCAACAAGCGGCGCGGCGCGGCGCGCGCAGGCGGACGCGCTGTTTCAGCAGGTATTGGGGGAATTGCGCGCCGCCAATTGCGGCGTCATTGACGCAATCGCCGCGCGCGGCGGCTTTCTGCCGCGCCCGCCGCAAAAACTACAGGGGGGCGTGTACATCATCGCTGAGCGCGTGGGCAGCACCATCGCGGTTGACGAGCGGTTAATCACAGCGCTTCTCGAATGCCCCGAAAAAGAACACGCAAGCAATCTGGGCGTACCGGTTGCCGCGGAACTGGCGCGTGAACTGAACGCGCCGGCCTTCACCGTGGACCCGGTGGTTGTGGATGAGTTCACGCCGGAAGCGGAGATTTCAGGCTACAACGGGATTGTCAGGCGGAGCGCGGCGCACGCGTTGAGTGTTCGCGCGGCGGCGCGCGCGGCGGCGCAAAGTATGGGCAGGCCGCTCGCGGACATGACGCTGGTGGCGGCGCACCTGGGCGGCGGCATCACCATCGCCGCCGTGCGCAACGGACGCATGATTGACAACAACATTGCCCTGCTCGGCGGCGGCCCCTTCACGCCGCAGCGGGCGGGGCAACTGCCCGCGGGCGCGCTGATAGATATGTGCTTCTCCGGGCGCTATACGCGGGAGGAACTCATCAAACAACTCACGAGACACGGCGGCCTTCAGTCCTACCTGGACGAGCATCGTCTGCCGGAAATCGAAAAACGAATCGCCGAGGGCGATGAATACGCCCGCCTGATTCTGGACGCCATGCTCTATCAGGTCTCGAAAGAAATCGGCGCTATGTTCGTTGCCGCCGGATGCGATGTGGACGCGATTGTTCTCACGGGCGGCATGGTTCGCAGCAAACGTGTGCGCACCGAACTTCGAAATCGTGTTGGCCGGCTTGCGCCTGTGCTTGTGCTTGAAGAATCCCTGGAAATGCAAGCGCTTGCCGCCGAAACGCTTCGCGCGCTGAACGGCGAGACAACGGCGCAACGGTACGCGGATGATGGACAAAACCTATAGCCCCATTGGGTAAGGAGGAGTGATGATGAATAACGCGGAGGCGCGACGCTGGGTATTTCGGGCCCACGTACTGGATCGGGCCGGCGCCCTCACAAGTATTGCATCGGCATTCAGCAATGAGGGAATCAGCATTAACACTGTTGTGGGACACGGCCTCGAAAAGCGCGCGGGCGTGGACGGCAGCGTTGTGATGACCTTCCAATGCAGCGAACATGAGAAAGACATCATGGTTCGCAAAGTGCGCCGTCTCAGCAAGGTAACAGGCCTCGAGGAGTACCCGTACGAATCGCAGAAACTGCGTAAATCGGCCATTGTAACCGCGGTTCGACCGCTGGCGCCGCGTGATGTTGCCGGGGATCAAACCTTTCTCACCTGCGAACTTGTCGGCGAAGACGTGAAGGGGTGGACGTATTTCCTTGCGGGTTCACCAAGCGAACTCGATCCCATTCTTGAAAAAATCGAGACGGACGGCGTCATCACGGACATCGTTTATTCCGTAGTCGGATTGTAAGTGTGTAGCCCACGCTTTCAAACACGTCGTCAAATCCGTTATAGTTCTGCTGTCCGCTTTTGCATCATCACACAGCAGTACTGGAGCACCCCTTGACAACAGCATTATTAAAAGAGGCATTGGAGGCGGCGGTATCCCGTTCCGGCGCGCCGGGCGCGGTGGCGTGCGTGGGTGTGGCGGGTTCGCGCGTGCTGGCGGAGGCCGTGGGCGCGCGCGCGGTGACGCCGCAACGCGAAACGGCTACGCTGGATACCATTTATGATCTGGCGTCGTTGACAAAAGTGGTGGCCACCGCCACGGCAGTCATGCTGCTGCGCGACGACGGCAAACTCGATCTGGATCATCCTGTTGCGCGCTATATCCCGTTACCGAACCTCGAGCGGCTTACCGTGCGCCATCTGATCACCCACACCACGGGACTTCCCGCGTGGCGGCCCTGGTACAAGGACGTGTCCAGTTATCTGGCGTATGTGGAGCGCATCTCGGAAGCGGCCAGTGGCGCGACGCCCGGCCAGACGCGCACGTATTCGGACATGGGGTTTATCCTGTTGCGGAAGGTGGTGGAACAGGCGTCACAGGACGGCTTCGACGACTTCTGCCGCAAACGTATTTTTGCGCCTCTTGATATGAACGACACCATGTTCAACCCGCCTAAGGAGTTGCATAGCCGGTGCGCGCCCACGGAGCGTTGCTCGTGGCGCAATCGTACCTTGCGCGGCGAAGTGCATGATGAAAACGCGTCGTCCGTAGGCGGCGTTTCAGGTCATGCGGGATTGTTCAGCACGGCTCTGGACCTGGAAAAGTTTTGTATTGCGCTGCTTGACGGGCGCATTCTGTCAGACAAGACGCTGGAGGAAATGACCACTATCGGGCAGGCGCCGCGGTATCCCTGGCAGGGACTGGGCTGGTGGGTGGACCCCTGGTCCATTGGCGCCAATGGATATCTGCTTGCGCGTACCGCTTTCGGGCACAGCGGCTGGACGGGTACAAGCCTGTGGATGGACCGCGCCACCAAACTCTACGTCATCCTTCTGAGCAACACCTGTCATCCTGACAGAAACCGGCGCAACAACGGCGCACTGCGCCGCACCTTCCATGCGCGCACCGCCGATGTGTTTTATCCGCGCTGGTGCAACGCCCATACGGGTCTTGACAAACTCCTGCGCAACGATTTTGCCGAGCTGCGCGACAAGCGCGTTGCGCTGTTGACCAACCATGCGGCGGTGGACCAGTTGGGCCGCCCCATTTTAGATGTGCTCGCGTTAGACAAGACCCTGAACATCCGCTACTTGTACAGCCCGGAACACGGCTTGTTCGGGCAGGCCGAGGCAGGTGAACGCGTCTCGTCGCAACAAGGGCCCACGCCCATCATCAGCCTGTACGGAGACCGCAAACAACCAAGCGCGGAAGAGTTGGGCAACATTGATTTGTTTGTGGTGGACCTGCCTGACGTGGGCGCGCGTTATTACACGTACATGGCGACCATGAAGGATTGCATGGCCGCTTGCGCGCACCATAACACGCCGGTACTGGTGCTGGACCGGCCCAA
>SLFT01000405.1 GCA_007124105.1 Candidatus Hydrogenedentota bacterium
ATGCAATGTGCCGTGGGTTGTGTTCGGTCTGCGGTTGTCCAAAAAGCCGTTTATCACGTGCGCGCCAAGTCGAATGCTCATTGAATGATGTATCCTTGCCGTATTAAAAAAGGGGCTAGATAACTATTGTTTGTATGTTGACGTTTACTATTTTTTGTGGTGCGGTAGATGCATGAAAAGGTTGGCGGCTAAATCAATTCCTGACGGCCAGGCCGTGTAATCAGGGGCGGTACTGGTCATTCGGGTGCTCCGGCGAATGCGTGTACAACTACCCCGGCCACGATTACCTGGGCGCGTGACGGGTCACTTCGCGCACATGACCCAACGGGATGATCTAGCAGGCTAACGATATTATAACAACGCGCCCCTGTTCATCTCCATGACGGTGTCGGCGCGTTCCGTTGCCTTTGCGTCGTGGGTCACCAGCAGCACCGCACCGCCCTCACGCGCAAAGTCGGCCAGCGCAGTGAGCACTGTTGCGGCATTTTCGACGTCAAGATTGCCCGTTGGCTCGTCTGCCAGCAACAGTTTCGGGGAATTGATCATGGCGCGGGCCAGGGCGACGCGCTGACGTTCGCCCGTGCTTAACGTCCCCGGCAGTTTGTTAATATGGTCTGCAAGGTTGAACCGTTCCAGCATGGCCTGGCCGCGGGCGCGTCCCGCTTTTCGGTTGTCTTTCAATAATGGCGCCGTCACGTTTTCCAGCACGGACAGATAGGGGATAAGATGGAACTGCTGAAATACGAACCCGATTGTGGCGGCGCGGAAGGCGGCGCGTTGTTCGATGGACATGGCGTACAAGGATTGATCCAGGACTACCGCGCTGCCGTCGTCAGGGCGCAACAAACTGCCCGCCGTCAACAACAGGGTGGTCTTACCGCAACCGCTGGGGCCGCGAATGGCAGTAAACGCGCCAGAGGGCAGTTGCAGCGACACCTCGTCCAGCGCAACAAGCGACTGGTCCTCTTTTCCAAAACGTTTCGTTATCTTTTTGAGACACAAGATATCCATTACGTCATTTCCTTGAGTATTTCTGCCGGGTCTTGTCCAGCGGCTCTCAGCGCGGGCATCCACGCCGCCACGCATACCAGCGCCGTCGCCGCCAGGATTGCAGCCACTATCAAGAGTGGATGGAGTGCGGCGCCGAGCACCGAACCCGACAGTGCCGCGCCGCCCAGCGACGCGCCCACCACTGCGCCCAAAACATAGCCTGCCGGCGCGCCAATCACGGCCATTAAAATCACGCGCAATTGAAACAGCCCGATGATTTTGATGGCGCTGAATCCCAGCGCGCGCAGAATGCCTATCTCGTAGCGACGTTCGCGCACATTGGCTACTGTTAATAAGAAGACCCACACGGCGGCGCCCAGTACCGCCAGCGGTACGAGCACCAGAGTCGTCTGTTCCCGTTCCCTGCGCAACGCCGCCCGGTTCTGGCGTTCGGCCTCTATGGCTTCACGATGCGCTTCGGCGGCCCGGGCACGGGCCAGTGCGCGGCCCTGCACCAGCGTGCTGAATTCGAAAACCTGCGTGTCGGGAAGAATGCGGGTGACCTCTTCGACGATTTGGCCGAGCGAGTCTGCATGGCAGACACATTCGAGCGCAAAAATCCCGTTGATCTTGCCTTCCTGCTCGAACCATTCCTGGGCCTGGTCAAGATGTACCCACAGTGTAATATCCTCATTCGCGCCCCGGCGCGGCAGCACCTTATTCACAGTGAGCGCGGCCCCGTTCAACAGCAATTCATCGCCTTCCGAAAATCTAAAGCGTTCCGCAATCGCGTGGCCAACGTCCACCGTTCCCTGGGGAACCGGCGTCATGATGGGTGTACCGTCCGGCCCGATGCCGCCTTCCGGCCTTGCGCGGCGCCGATGTTCTATGGGCACCTGCCCGCGCACGCCTGCCACAATGATTTCCATGTCCCGCTCATCCCAGTGAGTCTTCAATTGAAGAACAGGCAACAGATGATTCAGCGTGGAGATGCCGCCCGCGGCAAGACGCTCGGCATAGTCGTCGGGCAAAAACGTATCGGGTACACCCGCGCGCTGCAACGCCGCGAAATCCTGGTCTTCATGCAGGATGAGTACGTTATAGCCCATGTCGCGCATGATCCGCCTGTAATCGTCTTCCATCTGGCGCATGGCCGCGCGCGTTTCCGCTTCTTTTTGCGTTATCACCGCTTCCGTACGTTCGTCGTGAGCGGCCAGCAACGCCAACGCGCCCGCAACACAACCCACGGCAATGGCCACGGAAATCAAGCCCGAGGCAAAATTCAACTTACGATGGAACAGTTCCTTGAGTACCATTTGCCATAATTGCATACTGTATCTATTCCTTGCCTATTGTTTGCTTGTAAGACACATAGAAGAACAAGCCAAGCAATGCGAGAACTGCTGCGCCGCCGCCAATGACCCATGACGCATAAGATGTCTCGACATCTTCCTGGGCGTCTGCGTCTGTTTCGGCCAGCAGCTCGGCAACAAGTTCCTCGGTGGGCGAATTTTCAGTCAGCTGCGCCGCCGCAATCTCGCCACGCTCGAAGAAATCGGAGAACCCCGCCAAAGGCGCAACCTGATCATAACGCGTTTCCCCAATATGCCCTGACCAGTTAACGCTCAGCAGAATGTCTGTGCCGGGATTTGACGCTTTTACCTGGCACGAGCAGGGGCCCACAATAAATTCACAGGCATCGGCAATAGTCCAGGCGTTAATGCCCGCGCCAACCAGCGCGTACAGGATCAATCCGCGCCCATAGACCGGAAACGCCATGGGAGCGTCCTCCATGTCCATGAGGTCGGGCTCGCTGTTCAATAACATCTGAATGAACATCCGTTCGTCGGGATCATCACGGGACACGCGCAAGACGGGGAATCGAACGCCGAGACCGTCCTCGGCCGCCTGTCGCAGTGTGTCCGACCAAGCCCATAGCGACACTTCCGGCAGTTGTAACACCTGCTCCATGCGCCGCAGCTCCGTCTCCAGTATCGTTGCGGCTGCATTGTCGTCGCGACGGTTGCCGCTTTCGAGCAACACCCATACGGCGGTGCTGCCTGATACAAGTTTGCTTATCAGGGTGTTTCGCGCAGGGGAATCAACCAGATCGCTCAACAACCCTGGCGCCGGCGGCCCCGCATATACAGGACGGTGGATGCCCGATGATATGGGATACTGGGCAATTACACCCGGAAGGGTATCTTTCAGATAGGCGCGTTGTAACTCCAACATAATCGCGTCGGTTAACGTACTTACATCAACCAGGCGCAATTCCATATTCGTTTCAAGGGTCTCATGGTCAACGACCGCCTTGAATCGCTCCAGAAACGCTTCGTCGGCGGATTCGAGCGCGCCGTCATGAAATACGCTTACGCGGTAGGGGTCCGCCGACCAGTATTGCATGGCATAGCTGAACACCGGCACCTCGCAGGCGTACACGTGAGCGGGGAGAAGCGCCACGCTGATCAAAGAAGCGAAAAGCGCTTTTTTGAGTAAGGTCACCGTAAATTCCTTGCCTTGTTTGTATTCAAAGATAAACCGCAACGTTTAATAGTGGTACTTGTGTGACTTGTGCGCTGAAGACAATGTTTCAAACGTTCTTCACGTACGCACCTGTTTAGATAACCGCCTGTCGCGCGCCGGATATTCCGTTTCGGTACTATTGTGGCGACCACGGGCACGACCGCTTTACGTTATCGGTACAGCCCATAAGCGCCTGATAAGGTGTGTCTGGTTGTTGGCACAGGCAAAGGAGTGGTTACCGAACGACGCGAAATCCCACATCAATAAATCGTTCTTCCCGTTGATGGCCGCTGCGATACGCCGAACGACAGGCCGCCGGATAATAGTACCAGCTGCCGCCGCGTATCACTCGGTATGCCCCCTGCGTATGTCCCCGGGGATCGGTCGTCGGACCACCCGGATACTCGCCGTATATGTCATGACACCATTCAAAAACGTTTCCCGACATATCGTATAGGCCAAAGGCGTTCGGTAGTTTTTCGCCCACGGGCTTGACGCCAAAAGGCTCATTGTTCCCTGAAAACCAGGCGTAATCATCAATATCTGTATAGTCAGGGTCGTCGCCCCAGTAGAAGCGCGTGGTTGTTCCCGCGCGGCAGGCGTATTCCCATTCCGCTTCCGTGGGTATTCGTGCTGTGGCCTCTCCCTGTCCTGTTTCCGTAATGTGTCTGTTCAATGTCTGGACAAAAAGCTGCGCGTCGCGCAAGGACACATAATAGGCGGGGTAATCAGGGCCAAGCCCGGAATACGAATTGGGAGACCTGCCAGGCCAGGACCGCATGATTGCCAGCCATTGCGCCTGCGTTATCGGGTAACGGGACATCCAGAAGTCTTCGCTCAGCGTAACTTCATGTTGCGGCGCTTCACGATCGTCGCTGTCCTGTTCTTCCGGATATCGGCCGCGCATATATGTTCCCGCGGGAACCAACACGAGCTCGAGAGGAACATCACCGGGAAGAATAATGGTTTCTATCTCCGATGGTTCCGATGCCGCGTCAACTACTGTTGCCTCATTCGGCGTTTTCCCGTCCGCGCTACCGGATTGCGCCTCGGAAAACGCCCAGGCCGGCGTTCCATTTACGAAAAGTATCATAGTCAGCGCAACGGCAACCGTCTGACACAGTGTCGCGGCGAATCGCGCGTGTTCCATGTTCGTCTCCTTTTTCGCTTGCAACATCAACATGTGACGTTGCTCTTTCAGCATTGCCCGGGGCGTCAATAGTAACACCACCAGAATAGCACAGCCATGCCCATTGGATAAAACGAGTGAAGAGGCGGGTCTGTTAAGCCCAGGCCGACAAGACCCCTTGCCATATTATGAACGGAAACCCGCCTATTGCAGCGTAACACCATTATGTAGTACTGTTAGTCAAACTATGAGTAATAACGTCGTTGCGCTTATGGTTTGAGACACAAAGACAGCTAAGCGCGCGACCTTTCTACAAGCAAAAGGACGGCAGAACAAACAATGATTTCTCCCCGCTCAGGATTCATAAACCGAAGGATTGCGTTCCGCCTCGCCTTGCTCGGCGTACTTGTCGCAGCAGCTGTCGCGGCGGTGAGCTACATGCGTGGCTTTGGCCCGGACAGGGGCCAGGCGGCCACCTTTACCGCTTTCAGCGGTCCCATGGAGATCACCGTTCTTGAAGGGGGCAGCATAGAAGCGCGTGACTCGCTGCAAATAAAATCCGAGGTGCAGGGGCAAACAAGGATTCTTTCGTTGATAGAAGAGGGGTACATGATTACGCCGGAGGATGTGGAAAATAAACTGGTGCTTGTGGAACTTGATTCCAAAGAGTTGGTGGACAAGCAACTTTCACAGGAACTGGATTACCAGAATTCGCTGGCCGCCCTGACCGAGGCGACCGAGCAGTATGAGATTCAGTTGAATCAGAACGAAAGCGACATTACAGCCGCCGAGCTCGAGGTGCATTTCGCGCGCATGGACCTTGAACGGTACCTGGGCGAAACTCTCGCGGCCGAGCTGTTGACTGTTTATCGTCCCGACGGCGCCGTTGGCGAAGGCGAGAGCGCAACACGCGGCTCGGGGCTCATTGAATTCTCTCAATACGCCCATCCTGACAAGCTGGGCGACGGCGAAGCCCGCCAGAAACTGCGAAAACTTGAGGACGAACTGGTGCTGGCGGAAGAGGAGGTCGGGCTGGCGGAAACGAAGTTGGAAGGAGCAAAGCGTTTATTTGATCGAGAATTCGTGACACAGACGCAACTGGACAACGACCAGATGGCCTATAACCGCCGGGTTATTGCGCATCAGTCCGCCAGAACCAGCCACGAACTGTTCATCAAGTACGAATTTCCCAAGGAAGCGCAAGAACTATTTTCCGCTTACGAGGAATCGTTGCGCAAACTGGAGCGTGTGGAGAAACTGGCGCATTCGAAAATTGCCCAGGCCGAGGCAAAGCGCAACTCCGCCGAGGCGCGGCACACGCTGCAAACGCGTAACCGCGACGACCTGCTTAGACAGATTGACATGTGCGTGATCCATGCGCCTCGTCCGGGGCTGGTGGTATATGGCACAGGTGAACAGCGCATGCGTTCAGACGCTATCGAAGAAGGCGCCACCGTGCGCGAGCGCCAGGCCATTATTACCATTCCCGACATGACGGCCATGGCCGTGCGCGTTCAGGTGCATGAGTCCTTCGTCAAGCAGGTGCGTTCAGGCCAGGCCGCGCGTATACGCGTAGACGCCTATCCCGAGGAGCAGCTGAGCGGCCGTGTGCATCGCATCGCGGTGCTCCCCGATGCGCAGAGCCGCTGGCTTAACCCCGATCTGCGCGTGTACAGCACCCTCATCCATATTGACGGTGTATATGACTGGCTGAAGCCTGGAATGAGCGCCGAGGCGGAGATTGTCGCCCAGGAAATCCCTGAGGCCGTTCAAGTGCCGGTTCACGTGGTACACATGGAACAGAACGAAACCGTGTGTTATGTGCAGGGACACTTCGGCGTGGAACGGCGTACGGTGAAAACGGGCGCGTTTAACATTTCGTTCGTGCAAATACTCGATGGTCTCGAGGCAGGTGAGTCCGTGTTGTTGCGGCCGCCGGATGGGCGCCGCCGCGACGTGGAAAAGGAAGATGAGAGCCAAACACTCTTCGATACGGAACCCGCGCCCTCGCCGGAGGATGGGCGTTCCGGGCCGCCCCCAGCGGGAGGGCAGCCTGTATGAGCGACACGGCTATCGTCGCATTAAACGAAGTAACCAAGACGTACCAGATGGGTGAGAACACATTTGATGCGCTGCACCAAGTGGATTTTGAAGTACGCCAGGGCGAATATGTGGCGATTATGGGAC
>SLFT01000085.1 GCA_007124105.1 Candidatus Hydrogenedentota bacterium
AGCGTTCGTCGCTGAGGGTGATGGTTGTGGGCAGGCGCGTGGGCGCGTAGGGCAAAAAGGCATCGAACACCTGTTGCGGCAGCCGCCCCTGGTCGGAAAAGGGCAGCTGCGGCTCGCCCAGAAATTCCGCGCCGTGTATATGCGGGAGCATCTCTTCCGTATCATGGTCTTCGATGGGCGCGAGCCGGGAAAACTGTTTGATGGGATAACGATCGTAGAGGCCGCCTGAGCCGATGGCGTCGTTATACCCGGCCACCACGCCGATATGCGCCGCGTTTACATACAGCCGTTTCATGGCTTTGAGAAAAGGCTCGTGCAACAACACGCTCTGTCCGTCCCGAGCGCGGCTGTTTATCCAGCCGCCCGCAATGTCGAATACGTCGCGTTTCACGCGCACATGCCCCCACAACGACGTTTCCTCGCCGTTATGCTCGCAGCGCAGCTCCACGGCGGTATAGGTGAGCGGCAACGGTCCGTCCACGGTTGCGATAAGAATGCCCTGCTGGCCCGGCGGTACCACCCCGTCCCTCGGCCAGGTTTCAACAGTCTCCATGAAAGGATGCGCGAAAAGATAACGATAAGAAGCGTGGTTTTCCGGCAACCACAAGCGTACGCCTGTGAGACGCTTATGTGTATCGGACGCGTTGGTTACATGGACAATCATGCGAACGGGGCGTACGCCATCTTCGGCGGTAAAGGTTACGCTTGATATCCATTGTTCCTGCTCGCGGGCCGCGCCCCGCATTACCGAAAAGGCGTCTGTGCTCCAGTCTTTCACAATCACGGCGACTTGCGCGTTCTCATCCCAGCCAGGCCGCGCCACGTTGATTGTCCACACGGACAACGCGTCGGGCGGCATGCGCCGCGCCCCGCCCGGCCAGCCGTTGGGCGTGTCATGCCAGGCCCAGTCGCCCTCGAGCATGGGCCACAAGGGATACTCACGGTTAAACAACACTTCGTTCAGGGTCACCGCTGTTTCGGACGCATTGCGCACAAAGAACTGAACACGCGCGCCAAGAGGGCCTTCTGTAGGTGGGCCGTAGGTAAGTCCCTCGGCGCGCACATGGGGCGTAACGACAACGCCCTCGAGCTCCATGCGCATACCGGTAATCCCGGACGCGGTGGGTCCCTCGAGTGCGATGGTGGGCATCTCTTCTTCCGCGAATGCCGGCAATCCGACAAAGGCAATACATAAGAATAAAGACAGCAACCAGAATAAATACATGACGTTTTTCCTTCTCACTATTTTTTGGGCAATAAAGGGCGGCAAAAAATGTGTGCCAGCGTAAACGCGGCCCCTGGCGCATTGTCATGATGCCAGGGGCCCATGGTATATTGTTCGCCTTTTAGTGTACGGGAGTTTTTCACTTCAGGCTTATGTGTTGCGCCAACACGTTCAAGAACGCATTAAGAGCGGGGTCAAGGAAGCAGCGCGGCGATGTTCTCAACCGCTTTTTCAACCATGGCTTCGCCTGTGCCTTCAGGGGTCCATGCAACCAACGGGTCCGCGCCGTAACCGCCCTGGCCTATGCCCTCGATGGTAGGCACATACATGGAGTGACCGTTGCAGCAACCAAAGACAAGCGTATAGGGCGCGGGCGATTGCGCTTTGATGCGGTTGGAAAGGTCGGAGAACAATTCCCCTGATCCGCCTACAATGGCCAGTTCGTTGTTGATCAGCAACGTATCCATGCGCACTGTCACCTGGTTGTCCGGCACCTCGACGGTCAGCGCCAGCAGTTCCGGGAAGAATGCCTGTTTCAAAGCGCCCACAATCAGTCTGTCGTCCAAATCGAGTCGGGATTCGCCGATAAATTCGTCGGTAACGCCGCGCAGCGACGGCGTTTCAGGAACTGTTGTCTCGATGGCGCGCGCCATCTCGACCACTTTCTCGCCCATGGCTTTGCCGAACCCGTCAATGCCGCGTCTGCCGTCGCGTGTGTTGGGCGACATATCGCCCAGCGCGCCCTGCATAAAGAAACACTGGCCGCCCAGTTCGCGTTCCACATGCATTTGCAGATGTCCGGGCCATTCGGAGGTCCAGTGAAACTGGAACACGCTTTCAATAGTGGGGTGAGCGGCAAAATTGACCATAATGGAAATCAAATCGCCATCGAGCGTGTCAAAACGCGCCACGGCCAGTTCAGGGTCCCGTGGTTTGGGCTCCTCTTTTGCGTGACGGTTCCGGTTGAAGTCTGTCTCCTCAGTGGCAATGCCCATGCGCGCGTCCACCGCATTTTCCGCCGCTTCCACAATCGCTTCTATTATCGTGTACGGCAATTGTTGCGCATAAGCCACGGCGTCGTCATAACGGCCCTTGCCCATGCCCGGCTCATCAAGCAGTTCAATAGCGGGGCCGTGATGGGTGTGCGAGCCCACGGCAAGCACATAATCAACCCCGGCCCGCTCCTTCACTTCGCGCTCAATGATTTCCATCATCGCGAAGGTGGGGCCGCGACCCAGATCAAGGCCGACCAACGCAGCCTTCGAATCGCCCACATCTATCACGAGCGCCTTGGCGTACAGCGGGTCGCGCGTGGATGTGCCGGGCAGGGCATGACGCGCGCCATAGCCCCACATTGGAATGGGCGCCTGGGGCGTAATATCCCGCTGCGCGGCGCCCACGCGAAACACGGCGGCGGACGTTTCAGGCGCGGCAAGTGCGCCAATCATGACTATACATGCAATTGTAACCAGTATGTGTCGCATTGTTCATATCTCCTGTTCGATTTCTTGAGCAGCAAAAAACTGCTGCGGCGTCGGTTCCTCAGTGTGTGTCCATATACACTACAGTTGCCTGTCATATACGTTGGCGCTGCCTGTTGACAGCGCATTTTTTTTAGCTGCGACGCCTGTGAACAATCTGTCGCAGTATTCAGGGCGACACGGTCATGGGTTTGTCTAAAAACAGCGCGGCGTCCATGGTCTTGACATTGTCCGCGACAAGGGGTTTGAAGCGCATGCGGTCCAGAATGTCTCGTTGCATGTCAACGCCCGGCGCGATTTCGATCAGCATCAGCCCTTCTTTTACAAGCCGAAACACGCATCGCTCGGTGATAAACAACACATTGTGTCCCTCTTCACGGGCCACCTTGCCGCTGAAGGTGATTTGGTCTACCTTCTCAACAAATTTGACTGCCTTGCCGTCTTCGCGGATGTTCAGCGCGCCATTTTCAACGACAATATCGGCGCCCTGGGCCGAAAACTCGCCACAGAACATCACCTCCGACGCGCTTTGCGTGATATTGACGAAGCCGCCGCAGCCGATCACGTTCGGGCCGAGCTTGCTGACGTTTACATTGCCTTCCACGTCCACCTGCGCCATGCCCAGACACGCCGCGTCCAGGCCGCCGCCGTCGTAATAGTCAAACATGGCCGCCTGCGAAATGACGGCCTGCGGATTCTGCGCCGGCCCAAAGTTTTTGCCGGACTGGGGCAGGCCGCCGATAATGCCCACCTCCGTACTGAGCGTAATGTCGTCGAGCATGCCTTCTTCCTGCGCCACCAACGCGACGCCCGCCGGGATGCCGACGCCGAGGTTGATAAGTGCGCCCTTCTTGATTTCCTGAAAAGCGCGCCGGCAAATCACCTTTTCCTGATTCAGCGGCATGGGTTGCAGCGCGCCGCTCAGGTCAATCCGTTTTTCGCCGGTGTAGCTGGGGTCGTGGTCTACGAACAACGTGTGCGGGTGGGTCTTGCGCGAGGTGGCCACCACGATAATATCCACCAGGATGCCGGGAATCTTGACATGCTGCGGGAAGGCCGGCTCATCGCTTAATTTTTCCACCTGCGCAATGACAATGCCGCCGCAATTCTTGACGGCCATGGCCGCCTCAAGGTTTTCCATACAGATGGCTTCATTCTCGAAGGTGATGTTGCCGTTCGGGTCGGCGGTGGTGCCGCGCACCACGCCCACATCGCCCTTGATCGGCTTGTAGCGCAACATCTCGCGTCCGTCAATCTCGATGACTTCCACCAGGTCCTCACAGTCGCGGGTACGGTCGTTCAGTTTGCCGCCCTCCACGCGCGGATCAACAAAGGTGCCCAAACCGACGCGTGTAATCAACCCCGGACGGCCCGCCGCAACCTCGCGAAACCATTGCGCCATCACGCCCTGGGGAAGGTTGTAGGCTTCGATCTGATTGGTTGCCACCAGTTTAACCACTTCATGGTTCAAGCCAACATGGCCAAGAATAACGCGCTTCACCATGCCCGCGTATCCGAAATGGTTCATGCCGCGGCGCTCGGGGCCGAAAGGGCCAATACCCGCCGCCCACAACATGGTGAGGTCTTTGGGCGACCCGGTCGCCTCGTATACGCGATGGAACGCTGGATACACTTCTTCAATGGGCATGGGCACCACAAATACGGTCGCCCCGTCGGGAATGCGTCGGACGGCTTCATCCGCTGTCAAAATCTCCGGCATAGTATTACTCCTCCTAAATTGTTCTGATGGTTTCTGATCAAGGTCGAGCTCTTGTCAGCGGGGTATTTTAGCCGTTATGGACATGCAATATACAATTCATCATGGTTTCAGGAGGCGCATTCTCCATCAATAGCCGCGATCAATTGCATTCGAGGCCAGAAAACGCCTATCATATAGGACGCTCAAGGCGGCTTTTTTGTTTCAAACTTCGCAACTGTCTGGCAGGGGTCCCCTACTGACCTGTGCCTGGCCGTTGCCCAAAGAAATTGATTTATCGGCGGGCCGGCGTAAACGTTACATGATGCCCCATTCGCATTATTGGATGAAGAAGCCGCTGCCGACAGTGTGGTTTGGGGGAGTGTTTTGCCATATTCGCAGGATGTCGGAAATCCGGCAAGACCCGACCGTTTACGCTGGGAGGTTGTTCCCCCGCTATTTTCACTGGCAGTACTGGATAGGTGGATCCAATGAAATACAGGCGCTTCGCGCGCTGTGGCGCTGTTGTATAATGCGGCGCCGCCCGCAAACAAAGAAAGAGTTTCAATAAATGCGACGCAATATAGTGCATGAGGGCGCGGCAAACCTCAAGTATGAAATCCGCGAGATAGTCGGCGTGGCCCGCGAAATAGCCATGCTGGGACAACCCATTACCTGGGAGAACATTGGCGACCCCATTGAGAAGGGGGAGACCATTGCCCCGTGGATTCGCGAAATTCTACGTGAACTGATCGAGACGCCGCAATCCTACGGCTATTGCGATACGGCAGGCGTACCCGACACGCGCGCGTTTCTTGCGGACATGGTGAACCAACGCGCAGACGGTGTTTCCGTCGGCATGGACGACATCATTTTTTTTAATGGCATCGGCGACGCCGTGGCGCGCGTATACGGATTTCTCAAGCGCGAGGCGCGCGTATTGGGGCCATCGCCGGCCTACAGCACGCACTCGTCTGCGGAGGCGGCCCATTCGGGTTACAACCATGTCACATACGATCTTGATCCGCATAACGGCTGGATGCCCAACGTAGAGGATATCCGCAATAAGGTCACATACAACGACTCCATTGCGGGCATTCTGTTGCTGAGCCCCGACAATCCGACCGGCGCTGTATACCCACGCGCTATACTTGACGAGATTGTCGCCATCGCACAGGAGCATGACCTGTTTCTGGTTGCCGATGAAATCTACGCGCATATCACCTATCCGGGCTATCCACGCCTGCACATGAGCCAATGGGCACAGGACGTGCCGGCCATCGCCATGCGCGGCATCAGCAAGGAATACCCGTGGCCGGGCGCGCGTTGTGGCTGGATCGAAGTGTTGAACCGCAAGCGCGACAAGAATTTCAGCACCTATGTGGACAGCCTGCTGGCGGCGAAACGGCTCGAGGTGTGTTCGACCACCCTGCCGCAAATGTCCATCCCGCGCGTATGCGGCGACGACCGTTACGCGGTTCATTTACGCGATCGCGCCCTGATGTTCAGTAATCGCGCCGATGAGGCCGTGGCCGCCTTTGACGGCTGCGACGCGGTGATTGTCAACAAGCCGGGCGGCGCCTTCTATCTGACGGTCATGTTCAAGGACAACATACTGAACAGCCATCAGACACTGCCGATAGAAAACGCCGACGTGCGCACCCGGATCGAAACGCTGGCGCCCGATGTCAGCGCCGACAAACGTTTTGTTTATTACCTCATGGGCGCAACCGGCATTGTGGTGGTGCCGCTAACCGGCTTCCAATGCGCCCACGCGGGATTCCGCGTTACCCTGCTAGAAACGGACGACGCGCGCCGCGCATGGATTTTCAAGACACTGCGCGAAGCCATTGACCAATACGTGGCAAGTTGAGAATGTAACTGGAAGCATGTTCGCGACGTTGAAAAAAGGGCATTCCTGTTGGCCGTCGGATGCGCGCAACGCAGATGCCCGCGGCAAGTTATGAAAAGTCGGCGCCCGCTTGTTCCGGATACCCCAAAAGGCGTAGCCACACAGCGTTGTAGCAGTAGGGTAGACCAAGCGAAGCCCGCCGTGATAATACGCAAGAATATCATACCGTACAGGTACACAAAATGAAGGAGAATAATGCATGACCACATCACCGGAAACCTTTGAATTCAAGACCGAAGCGAAACAAGTCCTTGACCTGATGATTCATTCGGTGTATTCAAACAAGGACATCTTTCTGCGTGAGCTCATATCGAACAGCTCGGATGCGCTGGACAAGCGCCGCTTCGAGGCGGTGAAACAACCAGAACTTGCCGCAACCGGCGAATACGAAATCTGGATTGCCGCCGACGCAGAAGAACGCACATTGTCCGTATCCGACAACGGCATCGGCATGAGTCGCGACGAAGTACAGGAATTTATCGGCACTATCGCTAAATCGGGGGCGCAGGATTTTCTGCAATTGCTGCGGGCGCAAAAGGAGCAGGCCGACATTCCCGAATTAATCGGCCAGTTCGGGGTGGGTTTCTATGCGAGTTTTATGGTAGCCGATAAGGTCGAACTGGTGACGCGCCGCGCCGGTGAAACTACCGCGACGCGGTGGGAATCAGTGGGCGATGGGAAATATACCATCAGCGACGGCGAACGGGACGAACCGGGAACAACGGTGACGCTGCACCTGAAAAAGACGGACGAAGAAGATGGATTGAAAGATTATACACAGGAGTACGAAATACGGGCTATTGTGAAACGGTACAGCGATTTCGTGGCTTATCCCATCCGAATGAATGTTGAACGTACAGAAGTGGAACGCGACGAAGAGGGCAAACCGCTGCACGACGCCGAGGAAAAGAAAGTTGTCAAGGCGGAACAGCTGAATTCCATGAAGGCGCTGTGGCTGCGCAACAAGGATGAGGTGAGCGACGACGAATATAACGAGTTCTACAAACACATCTCTCACGACTGGAATAATCCACTGCTGCGCATCCAGGCGAAGATGGAGGGCACCCTGGAATACCGGCTGTTGCTGTACGTGCCCGAAAAAGCGCCCCTTGACATGATGATGCCGATGGAAGCGCGCAAGCATGGACTGCACCTCTATATCAAGCGCGTGTTCATTATGGACGACTGCACGGAACTGCTTCCCGACTACCTGCGCTTTGTGCGGGGCGTGGTGGATTCGGAGGACCTGCCGCTGAACATCTCGCGTGAACTGTTGCAGGAGAACCGGCAGGTACAGCGTATGAGCAAGGGCATCGTGAGCAAGGTACTGGCCGCGCTCAAGGAACTCAGCGAAAAGGAACCCGAAAAATTCGATACGTTCTGGCGCGAATTTGGACGCGTTTTCAAGGAAGGGCTTCTGCAAGACCATGAAAACCGCGACGCACTCCTTGACCTGGCCCGTTTTCATACCACCCGGAGCGGGAACGAAGCCGTGTCGCTTGCCACGTACATCGAACGCATGCCCGAAGGCCAGGAAGCCATTTATTACATCACCGGCGAATCACAAGCGCGGTTGCAGGCATCCCCTCATCTCGAAGCGTTTCGCGACAGGAACTACGAGGTGTTGCTGCTCAGCGATCCCGTGGACGAAGTATGGACGCAATATGGCGCCGAATACAAAGGAAAAAACTTCAAAGCGGTTGGCAAAGGCGAGGTAGACCTGGGCGCGTCTTCGGAAACGGAAAAAGAGGAAATCGAAAAGGAGCGGGCCGAGAAATCCAAGGATTACGCCACGTTGCTTGAGACAATCAAGAGCGCCCTGGATGAACATGTCAAGGAAGTGCGCCTTTCCGGACGTTTGACTGAATCGCCCGCGTGTCTCGTGCTTGATGAACAGGATATATCGCCGCAAATGGAAAAGATGCTGCGCATGATGGGACAGGAACCACCCACGACCAAGCGCATCCTTGAATTGAACCCGACACACCCACTTCTTGAAAAGATGAAGGCGCTCCAGGAAAAGGACGGCGCCGCGGAAAATATCAAGCCTTACGCGGAATTGCTCTACGGCCAGGCGCTCCTCGCCGAAGGCGGCCAGGCGCCCGACCCCGCCGCGCTCGGGAAGCATATTGCCGCTGTCATGCTCAAGGCGCTTGATAATGAATAATGACCCGGCGATTGCGTTTGCTTTCGGCATTAGTCCAGATAAATAGCGATCATACGGCAAACAAAGTGGCATCCCATTGTCGGCATCGGATATACTCCTGGTGGAAGCAGTGAGGAAATCTGGTCTCTGGAAACGGCTGAAGCCCCGGCGACAGTGATAACGCAACACGACAATGTTGCAGAATAGCGCAAGCAGAACGGCTGACAAGCAAGGATTCACAATGCAGGTCTTGTGTAGATATGCGCTGGGGAAGAGGCGCGCGCAGTATTTGACGCGCGCAACGATTCCGTCATGGCGTTTCTACCGCGCTTTCATAATTGTCCTGCTTACGCTGTTATTGGGCGGGCTCCAGGCGCCTCTTCACGCCAATGAACCGTCAGACCCGCGCAACCGCGTGTATCGCTTCCAGAGCGACATGTACTACCCGCCTTTCGAGTATGTGGAGGATGGCGAGTTAACGGGGTTCGGCATTGAATTACTCGAAGCGGTTGCGCAGGTAATGGAACTGGATATCCGCTTTGAGGGAACCGTCTGGGCGCAGGCGCGAAGAAATCTTGAATCAGGTCAAATAGACGGCGTCACAGGCATGTTTGTTTCCGAGGAACGGCGATACTTCGCAGACTTCGGCGACCCTTATGTTACAGTGTCCTATTCACTCTTCGCGCATGAGGACAGTCCTTTAACGACATTTGAAGACGCGCTTGAAGCTTCCGTGGCCGTACAGAAAAACGACATTACCCATGATTACCTGTTGTCCCGGGTTTTTGCGGGAACATTATTCACCGAGGACACGCCCGCCGATGCGCTTCGGCGTCTGGCCGCGGGCGATTGCGACAGCGCTTTGTTGCAAAGTATCCAGGGCCGATATCTGATAGACAGCCTGCGTCTTGACAATATTGTGGAAGTGCGGATGGACGTGATCCCGCAACAGCGTTTGTGCTTTGCCGTATCAAAGGACAACGACTGGCTTCTGGAACAGCTGAATGAAGGGCTGCGCATTCTCAAGGCAACAGGCCAGTTTGACGCGATCAAAGCGCGCTGGCTAAGCGTTTATGACGAAGAAGCCGAAGGCCCCTACCTGTTCTATTTTTATGTGGGCTTGTCCGTTGCCGCCGTACTGCTTCTTGTTATCTTTGCATGGGCGCAGCTATTGCGCCGCGAAGTACGACGCCGCACCGCCGCCCTGAAAAAAAGTGAACGACGCTACAGGTCTTTGGTGGACAAGATGCCGGACGGGATAGCGGTGTTGCGCGACGACAATTTCTTGATTGCCAATCGCGCCGCCGCTGTATTGTTCACCGGCGACGCCAATGCCGTCCTCGAGGGCACGTCCGTGCTGCCCTATCTGCACCCCGAGGACCGGCCCGTCGGACTGGTTCATTTGTCCGCGCTTCCAGAACCCGACGCGCCCTTGTCGGATGCGCGTGTTATACGGCCCGGCTCGCATGAAATACGGCATGTCGAGACAACCGGCATCATGATTGATTATCACGACGGTCCGGCTACATTGGTTATGCTCCGTGATATTACCGCGCGTAAACAGGCTGAGGAATCGGCGCGTCGCGAACGCAACCTGGTGCAGGCGATCATGGAGACCAGCCCGGTCGGCATTATTACTTTCGATGAAAGCGGCGTGATTGTGTTTGCCAACCAGCAGTCCGAGCGCATTTTCCGGATACAGCGCGCGGAAATTTGCGAACGCACCTATGACGACCCGAAATGGCGCATCACCGACCTGGAAGACCAGCCTTTTGACGTGGAGAAACTGCCCTTCAGGCAAGTCATGAAAACAAAACGGGTTGTGCATGACATTCGCTTTGCCATCGAACGCGCCGACGGCGTACGCATCATCGTTGCCGTTGGCGGCGCGCCCCTGTTTGACGCAATGGGCGAGGCCGCCGGCGCCGTTTGCAGTGTCGAGGATGTCACCGCGCAGGTGGAGGAAGCGCGTGAACGGGAACGGCACTGGCGCCGCATGCAACGACAACAGACGGCCATTATCCATATCACACGAGACCGCACCCTTACCCAGGGCGATTTTCACGGGGCGGCGCGGCACATCGCCCAACACGCCGCCGAAGCGCTCCAGGTGGACAGCGTCGGTCTGTGGCTGCTAAAGCGCAACGCCGCCCTGCTGCGTTGCGCAGCGGCCTGGGACAGGAATGCGCGCGCCTGGATGGAGTATCAGGAAATACCCGCGCAGACCATACCGGATTATCTGCTGGCGCTGGAGACGGAACGGTACGTTGACGCGTCGGACGCGCAACACGACCCGCGTACGGTGGAATTGTGTCCGGGCTATATTCGCCCCGGCAATATCGGCGCGCTGCTGCATGCGCCCATACGCGTTGGCGGACGACTGGTAGGCGTCTTATGCGCCGACCACCGTGGCATGGCGCGGGAATGGCTGAGCGATGAAATCCAGTTTGTCGTTGAACTGGCCGATCAGGCAGGCCAGGCCTACGCCGCCGAGGAGCGTCAGCAGGCCGAGGAGGAACGCCGCCTGTTCGAGGCGAAACTGCAACACACCCAGAAGCTTGAGAGTCTTGGCATTCTCGCCGGCGGCATCGCCCACGACTTTAATAACCTGCTCATGGCCATTATCGGCAATGTTGAACTTGCGCTGATGGATATTTCGCATGCCAATCCTGCGCGCAAGGCGGTTATCGAGATCGAGGGTGTGGCGCGCCGGGCCGCCGATTTGTGTCGTCAGATGCTCGCTTATTCCGGCAAGGGCAAGTTTGTCGTTGAACCAATCAGCCTCAACGACGTCATCACCGAGATAGACCACATGCTCAATGTGTCCATCCCGAAGAATATTGTGTTGCGTTACGACCTGGCAGAAGAATTGCCCGCTGTCGAGGCGGACGTATCGCAAATGCGACAGGTGCTGATGAACCTGGTCATTAACGCGTCTGAGGCCATCGGCGAAAAGGATGGGATTATCACCGTAAGCACTGGTACGCTCTATTGCGACCAGAGCTATTTCGACAAGACGAATATACAGGAAGACCTGCCGGACGGTGAATATGTAAGCATCGAGGTGGCTGACACGGGCGAAGGCATGGACACGGCGACCGTAGCCCGGATATTCGAGCCTTTTTTCACCACCAAGTTCACCGGGCGCGGCCTGGGGCTGGCCGCCGTACTTGGCATTGTGCGGGGGCATCGGGGCGCGCTCAAGGTTTACAGCGAAGTGAACAAAGGCGCCACGTTCAAGGTGTTGTTCCCCGCGAGCGCGGAGGCCGCTGTCGCTTATGATACTAACGACAGCGTGGACGCCGCCTGGCGCGGGAGCGGCACGGTGCTGCTGGTGGATGACGAGGAGGTATTGCTCGCCGTGACCTCGAAGATGCTGGACAGGCTGGGGTTCAAGGTGTTGACCGCGTCCAACGGCATGGACGCCCTCGAGATTTTCAAGGAGAACGCCGACGACATCTGCTGTATCATCCTGGACTTGACCATGCCGAATATGAACGGAGAGGAATGCTTCCGTGAATTGCGGCGTATCCGCGAGGATGTACGGGTAATTCTTAGCAGCGGATTCAATGAACAGGAAGCTACGCAACGGTTTGTGGGCAAGGGGCTTGCCGGTTTTGTACAGAAGCCGTATCGTTTTGCCACCCTCGCGGCCAAACTGCGCGATAGCCTGGACGAATAATCTACGCGGTCACCATCGTGATGATTTCCAGACTCGGGTTCGCCTCGGGATGTTCGGGCGATGGCCCCTGCAACAACACCACCAGTCCCTCGGGCAACCCCTGGCTTCGCGCCCAGCGCCGCGAGAAGGCGTCCCAGTCCTGGTTCTGCACCGATTCGCAAATCGGACAGACGCCGTAAGAAAATTCCAACCCTTGGCAAACGGGCGATTTTGCGCTTACGGCGGCAATCCATAAGGGCAGTTTGAAGCGGGCAATCATACGCGCCGTGTGCCCGGAAGCGGTGGGCACAATAACGGTGGTTGGCGCGAGATACTGGACGGCCTGTTGCACGTTGCGCGAGATAAAATTCGTCAAGTCCACGTCGCCCGCCCGTTCCGGTTCGTCAATGCGTTCCCAGCCGCCCGCGTCCAGACGATGCGGTTCGGTTGACGCCGCAATACTGGCGAGCATTCTCACCGCCCGCGCCGGATATCGGCCCATGGCCGATTCCTCGGAGAGCATGACGCAATCCGTGCCGTCCAGAATCGCGTTGGCCACATCCGTTACCTCCGCGCGGGTGGGTCGCGACCGGGCAACCATGGACTCCAGCATCTGCGTGGCCGTGATGACCGGTTTTCCGAAAAGGTTGGCGCGGCTGGTCAGCCGCTTCTGCACCACCGCGATGGTTTCCAGTGGTATTTCCACGCCCAGATCGCCACGGGCGATCATGATTCCGTCCGCCGCCTCCAAGATAGTGTCCACATTGTCCAGCGCCTGCGAGCGCTCGATCTTTGCGATAATAAAAGGCGTGTGTCCCAACGCAGCCGCCGCCCGACGCACAGCGCGCAGATCGTCTGGAGTCGCCACAAATGACTGGCTGATCGCGTCCACGCCGTGTTCCAGCGCGAATTTCAGGCAGGCATGATCGTGGTCGGTAAACGCGCTGACGCCCAGGTCTATGCCCGGCAAGTTCAGCCCCTTGCGCGAACGCAGCTCGCCGCCCACCAGGATGCGGCACACAATGTCGGTGTCTTTTGCCGCCACTACTTCCAGATGGATATTGCCGTCGTTGAGGAACAGACGGTTTCCCGGCTTTACCACGCGGGGAAGCGGCGGAAAACTGACGGACACCCGGTGCGCGTCGCCCTCAATCTCGTCGGTGGTCAGCGTGATATGCGCATCCTGTTGCAGCATCACTGGTTCTTCCGCCAGTTGGCCCACCCGTATCTTCGGCCCAGGCAGGTCCGCCATAATCACCAAACGTCTGTCCTCGGCGCGGGCCGCCTGACGCAACCGCCCAATAATGGTTTCATGCCACGAAAATTCGCCATGAGAAAAATTGAGCCGCGCAATGTTCATTCCCGAGCGCACCATTTCACGCATCGTCTCCAGGGACTCCGACGCCGGACCAATGGTACACACGAGTTTTGTTTTGTTGACGGCAAGCATGGCTTTTCCTTTATTCAGGCACCTGTAATTTCACATAGTTCCTGTGAGAGACAGACTATCAGATAGCGAATGCGCCCCGCAAGATTTTTGCCATGATCAGAGGCTATTTGACAGTCAGTTCTTCTTTCGCTCAGTCTATGTGTTGGCGCCAAAAGTGCCATTGTAAATTGCGTCGAGGTCAGGAAATCTGAAGTTTCCATGCTTTGTTCTATGTCTCAACTGTAATCCAGAGTCCGCGTGACGCCCGCAGGCTGTCTGTTCGTCAGGTTGATTATATTGCGGGAATCGGTTACTATCATGGTTCTGCGCGACTGTATTCTCTCGCCCGGGCGTGGGCTGTTGCGGCATGATGATCTATTATACATCTGGCGGACATCGTCCCTGCTTGTTTGTATTGGGTTTGCTGGTTTACTGGAAGGGAAAGGACTTGCCATGAATCCACTGGCGTTTTTTAAGACTGGGGCGGACAAACCGATACTGGAGGACAAGGAAGAAATTCGGCGCATCTACGAATGGAAACGAAAGACCGTCTTCTTCGGTCTGGTCTTCGGATACAGTTTCTATTATGTGTGCCGGCTCACATTGTCCATTGCCAGGAAACCCATGGTTGACGAGGGCATCCTGAACCCGGAACAGCTGGGCGCCATCGGGTTCGCATTCTTTCTGGCCTACGCGTTCGGCAAACTGATCAACGGCTTTCTGGCTGATCGCAGCAATATCGGGCGGCTCATGTCCACGGGGCTGCTGGTGTCCGCCGTGATCCTGGTGCTGTTTGGTTTCACCCGCGCCTTTCTGGTGTTTGCGATACTCTGGGGAGTCAACGGCTGGTTCCAGGCGATGGGCTCCGCCCCGAGCGGCGCGTCCATCTCGCAGTGGTTCAGCAACAAGGAGCGCGGCACGCGCTACAGCATCTGGAGTTCCGCGCATCCCATCGGCGAAGGCATCAGTATGGCCCTTACAGCGGTCATCATCTCGTACATGAGCTGGCAGTGGGGTTTCTGGATTCCCGGCACGGTCTCCATTATCGTTGCCCTTATTCTGTTCAAATTGCTTGCCGACCGACCGCGCGCCTATGGGTTGCCAACGGTGGCGGATTACAAGAACGATCACACCATGGAAACCACCCATGACGACGACAACGTAAACCGCGCGCAATTCGAGGTGATCAAGAATCCTTTTGTCTGGATACTCGGCTTCTCGTGTACGGCCATGTACATTGCCCGGTACGGCATCAATGGATGGGGCCCCATGTACTTGCAGGAGGCCAAGGACTACACGCTGATCACGTCGGGACTTGTGCTTGGCTGGGCAAAAACATTGGAACTTGCCGGCGCCGTCAGCTCGGGGTTCGTGTCCGACTTCTTCTTCAAGTCGCGGCGCAACGTTCCCACGCTTCTGTACGGCCTGGCCATGGTTGGCGGGTTGCTGCTGCTTTACGTAAGCCCGTCCACGCATCTTACCGACCTGGACTTGTCCATGAAAGAGGCCTTTACGGACGGTCCTGTCGAGGAGTCATTGCGCCAGGTGTTCCGGGACGAACGAATAACCCTGCCCGCCCGCGCAACTGTCGAGGTGTATGAAGTTAGCGATGAAGCGGTTGTCGAGGGGGATGAAGTTAGTGATAAAGAGGAATACGCCGAGTATCTGATCAAGAACGACCGCTGGTACATGTTCTGGACGGGATACGCCGTGGAGGAGACGCCGACCCGGTTGAAGGTGACCGCGAAATACCGGATGTCCCACCTGATAAGTGTGGCCATGTTCTGTTTTGGGCTGGGCGGTATGCTGGTGTTTGTGGGCGGACTTATCGCCATTGACATCTGCTCGAAGCGGGCCAGCGGCGCGGCCATGGGGCTGGTGGGCATGTTCAGTTATCTTGGCGCGGCGGTCCAGGACTGGATCAGCGGCAGTCTGATTCACGCGGGCGCCATGGAGGTGGACGGCAGGCTTGTGCATGACTTTAACAACGCCTTCTTATTCTGGCTGGGCGCCGCTGTTGTATCGGTGCTGCTGGCGTGTACCTTATGGAATGTGAAAGCAAAGGACTGATTGCCATGACCCATTATGATCTGCTGATTCTGGGCGCGGTGTCCAAGGACATTATCATTACGCCCGAGGCGACGGAAACTTCTATTGGCGGCGCGGTGGTGTATTCGTCCGTTGCCGCAAAGCATCTGGGCGCCAAGCTGCTGGCGGTAACCAAACTGCATCCGGACGACCAGCAGGCGCTCGAGGTGTTCGAGCGGTATGGCGTGCCGCATCTGTCTCGAGACTCCAGGGCCACCACCTCCATCAGAAACACCTATCACACGGCGGACCGGGACCGCCGCACCTGCGAAGCCTTGGGAATGGTTGACCCTTTCACCCTGGACGATGTGCCGCCGGATGTCGCTGCCGATGTCTATTATCTAGGCGGCCTGATGCGGGGCGAATTCCCGGAGGATTTCGTGCTCGCCATGACGGAGCGGGGCAAGGTCGCCATTGACGCGCAGGGGTTCATGCGGGTCAACGAAGACGGCCCCATGGTTTTCCGCGATTGGGACAACAAGAAAGCGCTAATAGCCGCCGTCCATTATCTGAAAACCGACGCCGCCGAGGCGGAGACCCTCACAGGCGAATCCGACCGGATAACCGCCGCGCAGATACTGGCGTCCTGGGGCGCGAAAGAGGTGATGCTTACCCACAGCAGCGAGGTATTGGTCTGTGTGGACGGCGCTATCCATGCCGCGCCCTTCACCGCAACAAACCTTTCCGGGCGCACCGGGCGCGGCGACACCTGTTTCGCTTCGTACTGCTACTGGCGCCTGCGTCACACGGCCGAGGAGGCCTGTCGTCTGGCGGCGGCGGTGACGTCCCGCAAGATGGAGCGCCCCGGTCCCTTCACGGGCAGTCTCGACGACGTGATGGATGCGCAACAGCGAAACGACCATGCGTAACGCCGCTGACAGCCATTATCCGGCGCAAGCCGACGCGTCCATTGACTGGACAGACATTCAAGCCGGTGTTTTTGTGGGCCTTGTCTTTGCGGTGATCAAGGGCGCTTCCATTGCCATGCCGGAATGGCGCCTGGGCAACCTCGATTCGCTGATTCCCTTTCTGATATGTGTTGAATACACGATTTACCGCGCCCGTCATTATCCGGAGAAGCTGGATGTGTGGGGACTTACCATGCCGATAACAACAATGGCTGTCGTTGTTGGGGCGGCCATGGCCGCGGCGGCCATCGGCTGCCTTGCAACCCTTGGTTTTCTGCTTACCGGTTCCCTGTCCTTTGAGTTCATCTATGTGCCGAAAATGATTGAGTACCTGGTGTCCGCGTTCCCGCAACAATTTTTCCTGTGCTCGGTCGTTCTGGTCAGCCTGTCAAAGATACGCGTGTTTCATGGTCAATGGCGGTTGCCGCTTGTTGTAGGCGTTCTGTTTGCCCTGGCCCATTTCTGGACACCCCACCATATCCCCGGAACCGGGATACCCCTGCAACTCATTGGCACATTCCCCCTTGGTTTTCTTGCCGCGTGGTATTTTCTGACATTCAGAACCATTCTGCCCCTTACCGTGGCGCACGCTGTTCTCTATGTGCTCCTGCATCATTGGGTATTGATGCATTTGTAGCGTGACCAGCCGGCAATTGCCGATAATAGCGAAACGTCGTTGCCTGGTCGCCTGCGGCTTTGCTACACTGACGCATCACGCAACGAATCATCGTTGCTGTCGCCTTGTAATCGAGGCTCTGGAGAAATGTCATGCCCATAGTTGATCATGCCCAGTATGTCCGCATGTTGGACCGCGCCCTGGCCGAGGGTTTTGCGTATCCCGCAATCAATGTGCTGGAACTGACAAGCCTGAACGCCGCCATCGAGGGCTTCGCGGCGGCGCGCAGCGACGGGATCATACAAATTTCCGTAGCGGCGGGACTGCACACGTCGGGGCCCGCGAAAGACCCGGTGCCGGGCGCGATTACGCTTGCCGAGCACGCGCGCCGGATTGCGGAAACGGTGGGGGTGTATGTGGCGGTGCATACGGACCACTGCCCAACGTCGAAGGTGGACTCGTTTTTAAGGCCGCTCATTGCCGAGACGGCAAGACGGCGCGCGGTGGGACTGCCCAATTTATTCCATAGTCACATGTACGACGGCAGCGACCTGCCCATGAACGAGAACCTGCGCCTGGCCTCGGAGCTGCTGACGCTGTGCCGCGACAACGACATTATCCTGGAAGTGGAGTCAGGCGTTGTCGGCGGCGAGGAAGACGGCGTCACGGGCGCGCCCGACGCGAAACTCTACACCACGCCCGAGGACATGCTGCTGGTTCACGAAACGCTCAGCCGTGTGACGGGCGGGCGGTTCATGGTCGCCGCCACTTTTGGCAACGTCCACGGCGTTTACAAGCCGGGCCAGGTAAAATTGAAACCGGGCATTTTACGGGAAGGGCAGGACGCCGTGACGGCCCGTTACGGCGATGCCGCGCGGATGTGGCTGGTCTTTCACGGCGGCTCGGGCACCAGCACGGAAGAAATACACGAGACGCTGGACTACGGCGTGGTAAAGATGAATGTTCACACGGACACGCAATACGCCTTGACGCGCGCCGTGGCCGACCATTTCTTCACCCGCTACACCGGCGTGTTGAAAGTGGACGGCGAGATGGGCGTGAAGCAGGATTACCTTGCCAGTACGTGGCTTGACAAGGGACGCGCGGGTATGGCGGCGCGGGTGATGCGGGCCTGCAACGAATTGAAATCAACCGGCACAAGCATGGGAGTTACGCAATGAAACAATACGACAGTTCAAATCTACTGGTTCAACCCGAATCGCATCCCGAAGACCCGGACCTTGTTTTATCCATTACCCCGGAGAGCGCCGGTTGGCAATACATCTCGTTTCAGACGCGCCGGCTGGCCACGGACGAATCGTGGCGCTTCAAGACGGGCGAGAACGAACTGGCGCTGGTCAACCTCAGCGGGCGGTATGCGGTGGCATCCGACAAAGGCGCGTGGACCGGGATTGGCGGACGCCGGTCGCCATTTGAAAGCGCGGCGCACGCGCTTTATCTGCCCCGACACACCGCTTTTACCGTTACGGCGGAGGAAGGCGGCGAGTTTGCGGCGACATGGTGTCCCACCGATGAAGACCACGAGCCATGGCTCATCACGCCGGACAAGGTAAGTACGGGCTTGCGCGGCGGCGACAACGTCACCCGCCAGATTAACGATTTGCTGCCCCCCGGGTCGCCTGTGCATCGGCTGGTGCTCGTGGAAGTATACACGCCCGGCGGGAATTGGAGCAGTTACCCCCCACACAAACATGATGGACACATACGCGACGCGGCGGGCGCCCTGATCGAAGCCGACCTCGAGGAAGTATATTATTACCGGATTGATCCGGCCGAAGGATACGCGTTTCAACGGGTGTATACCGACGATTCGTGTCCCCTGCACAAGGCGGGCTATCCGATTGACGCGGTGATGCTTGCCGAGGACGGGTGCGCTGTGCTGGTGCCGGAGGGCTACCACCCCGTGGTAAGCGCGCCGGGATACACCACCTACTACCTGAACGTGCTCGCGGGCAGCGCGCAAAGCCTCGCCAACCAGGACGATCCCCGTTACAGCTGGGTAAAGGACGCCTACCGCGGCACCGACGATCGCTTGCCGCTATACTGAATATCCTGTTTCAGCGCGGTTTTCCGGGCGGCGCCGCCCCCGATTGACCGTGTTGACCGTGTTGACCGTGTTGACGGGATGGACGGATGCCGTATTTGAATTGACGCGCAGCTCTTGATTTCCACGGCGTTTAGTCCAACGACGGTAAACATTCAGAGCAGACGCCCTGATAACGAACCCGCCACGCGCTTATTCCGCGTCAGTCTCCGTGCGCGCCACTTCATGGGCCTCGCCGTTTTCAAGAAACAGGATGACGTCGCGTCCGTCGCCGCGATGCTTCGAGATGCTCAACACCCGCCGCGCGGGGTCGCCCACCTGCGTTTCGATAAACCGTTCGGCGGCCTCAAGCCCGTCAAACACCTCGATGTTGATGTTGTCGTACCCGTCGTATTCGTCGCGCAGTTGGCGGCCCAACGCCTCGATGTCCGCGCGGCGGCTGTTGCGGGGCACCACGCCGACCAGTCCCAGCAACGACGGCGTGTCGTCGCCCAGCTGTTCGGCCATGTCCGGTGTGCGCCCCCATTCGTGGAGAGGCGTGAACGCGAAGGGCTCGTCTGTGTAAACACGCTCTTCGGGCGGTTCCTGGTCATACATTGCCGCGTCGTCCAGCCATTCATCTTCCGGCCATTCGTCTTCAAACAGTATTTCGTCGAACAAGTCCATGCCGGGGCGGGGCAACAGCGACATGTCCGGCAACCCGAAGCGTTCCTGCATGGCGTGCATGCGCCGCATTTCCTTGCGCAACAGTTCGTTTTCCTCGCGTAAATCCTCCATGATCTTGTTCACCATCAAATCGAGCGTACCCTGGAGCATACGCAGTTCGTCGCGCAGCGTCTGCACTTCGTGATGCAGGGCCTCGATCGGGTCGGTAGGGGCGTCGGACGCCGTGTCCAACTGCGCGTCGTCGGGCAACAGGTCCGGCTTGGGCACCGCATCGGGCGGATGGACGCGCACCTCGATATGGGTCGTAGGCATATCGAAATCGGGTTCCCGCGATTCCATGTCTTCGCCAGCAGCATAAAAGGGAAATAGCCAGGCGATAACAAAGCATAGCGTCGTTGTAATTATCAGATGGTTCCGCATTGTCTTGTCCTGTATGAGTTTTGGTGTTTTAAGTCAAGAGCGATCCGTCGGGTAGACGAAACGAAACCTGCCGAAACAAAAAAAGAACGAAAACCGGGTCGCATTTGATGCCCGGGCTGGTTCAACAGCACTGTTGCGGCGGGACAGGGGCTCACGCGTCAGATACGTTTTTTCAAGAGACTAATGCAGCGGAATCCTTAATTAGAGCGTCTACTTGCGTCAACGCATCTAACGCGTCTCCAACGGCAATGTGCGGTTTAAGTTCATGAATCCGTATTGCGCGCGCCTCACTGTCGGCGTTCGGTCTCTCCCGCGTTACGTAAAGGGCCGTGGCCACTTTCTCCAACGCGACGACTCCCATATCGCCTATGCGCGCAACAATAAAATTGATGCTGGACTGATTTTGCGCAAGGGTCCTTGCAAAGAAATGGCAGAGCTTTTGTCCGGATTTCGTGACAGCATAACCGGGCCTGTACGCGGGGTGACGCACCACCAGACTGAGCAGGCCATCCACGCGCAACGCTGTCAATTCATCGCAGAGATCAAACGAATAGGGACCGTGCTTGTAAAGAATAAACTCATGTCCCAGGGGCACTTCGCAAACAGTTTCAAGAAAATAAGCCGCTTTCTGGATATGCGTTTCGCCGCACCAGCTGCCGCGTTCGCGCAATTTTTTAATAAGCGTTATTAACAACGCCGCCCGTTGCAGTCGTTTCATTTTAGAGCGACTCCTCTTTAAGTCCTATTATATCCTTTTTCCTGCTCTTAAGCCATTAAGGCAGTAAAAAAAGGACAGACTCCCCAATAGGAACTCGCCCTGCAAGATTTTCTTCAGGATTAGGGACTATTTAGCAGTCACTCCCTTTTTTACTCAGTCTATGTGTTGGCTCTAAAAGCGCCATTGCAGATTCCGTCGCGCTCAGTATTTCTGACGCTTGCATTGTCGCAGATGCGCCGGCTTGGGTGCAAGCCGCCGTATTTACTGCGCCGCGCGCGTCCTCATCAATTGCGCCAGCGCGTTCAAATACGCCGTGTTATGGGGCAGCCAA
>SLFT01000332.1 GCA_007124105.1 Candidatus Hydrogenedentota bacterium
GCGGACATCACGTCGCCTTCATGGTTGAGCACAATGAACAGGATGCCGGCGTCCCGCGACGCAAGGCGCAGCGCCTCCATCACGCGCGGCGGCCCCGGCGCGGCGAACACCTCGCCCGGCACGCTGATGTCGAGCATACCCTCGCCCACAAACCCGCTGAGCGCCGGTTCGTGACCGCTGCCGCCAAGGGTGACCAGCGCCACCTTGTCCTTCGACTTGGGTGTGGCGCGGACGACAAGGTTCGCGCCCTCGAGCGCCACCTTGTCCTGATGGGCCAGCGCGAAGCCGTCGAGCAGCTCAGCGACAATATTGTCTGGATCGTTGATGAATTTTTTCATGGCCATGATTCTATGCCCTTTCCGGTTGTGTGGACGCTGTTATTGCCGTTTTTCCATTAGTTCGATGACCGCTTCGCCGTCCTGGATGAAGGCGCACCGCAACTCGTCTGTGGCGTCGAAGGGCGGCAGGATGACATTCTGGCCGGCCAGCGCGGTGTCGAGCGAGGACACCAGAAACGCCACATGGGGACGCGTCTTTATCGCTTCGGGCATGGGACTGTCCGCGTCAAAGCACAAGAATTCGATGCGATAGGGATGCGCCTCGGGATCAGATATATGCACTTTCCCGCCTTCGAGGTAAGTAGCGTTCGCCGGCGGTTCCTGCATGGGAACGCCAAAATGATGATAAGTTGCCATGATATTCGTCCTTCCTGTTTGCTGTTGGGGCGGCGACAGCCGCGCCCTTTCCCTGGTTCCTGACCATACCGAAAAACAGGCGGAGCGCCTGTAACAAAAATGTATTCTAGGGGTTGCGCCCTTATGGAGTCAATCTTTCGTTGGTTGCGCCTTCCACGATGGCGATACGTGGAAGGCAGGCTGTCCATATTACCTTGCGTAAGATGGCTTCCAAGGCCTAACCCGTATATTTCACCGGATTTCTGTTGCGCCCACGAACGCATCACACACGTGGTTGCAGCCTCTGATTCAGCACTTAGTCACGGGATTATTTCACTTACCGAAATATAAAGACGATTAAAGCGCAGGTAATAACGAATTCACACGCGTTGAGAACAATCATATTACGCGAGAGTATTTGATACAGGCGGCGAACAGCGGTCGTGGCGTCTGCCCGTGACGCTTCCATCTCGCTGGTAATGCGCGCAAGAAGGTTTTTGCGCATGGAGACTGTCAAGACATTCGGGACAAGTGCAAGAAAACCATATATGAGCATCCCCTGCCCGATTAGTACCCCAATAATTAGTACTGGAACTACCAGACAGAAATTCTTAAGGAGTTTCACGCGACGAAAGGTCTCGTACTTACGGCATACCAACACATTGTCCTCTGTATCACAGTCTCCGCAAAAGGTCGCAATCAAACCACGCCGCAAGTCTGGTGTCTGCCCCAACGTTTTTAACGCTTGTAACTCCAGTATACATAACCCCCCACCCAAAAGAAGTCCAAACATCTCCGACAATACCGGCTTGTATCCCAAGAGTGCGCTAAGGTTCGGAACAACTGTATGATCCAAAACCAGCAAGGCTTCGAATGTTAATGCCGCCACCATGCATACGATGTATCCCATTGCCCCAACGAACGCGTTCGATAGCGGTACGCCTGGATGCAGACTTCTAAGTACGCCTGCACGCAAAGGGGGATCAATTCCCGTTTGTTTTTTATCTTGCACGATTTAAGCAACCTTCAAGTATGTTCTTATGGCCGTAACAGGGGCAGACTACCAAATGACGGACTTGCCCGGCAAAATTTTTCAGGGTACTTAGGTATTCGTCACAAAGCTAATGCGAGTATTGGGTGGAGTCAATGGACATGCGCAATCGTTTCCAATTGCGTAAGCCATCCGTTGAAATGGCTGCATTGTTCACGAATGGTTTGCAGTCCTATTTCCAAAGCCAGCACGTTGCCGGTAAGAACCTTGTCGTATTCAGGCAAATGCCGCAAAATGCGCTTGGACGGCGCAGAACGTTCATCATCATTGATTAACTCAATGTTGTTGAACGAATGTACTGAACGCCGCAAAGCGCGCAGGGCATCGTCTTGACCCAAAAAATACGGCGCCCACTTATTGATGTCGGCGAAAAGGATGGTCTCGAACTCATGAAGTTGAATATGCGGGATAAATCGCGGATCATTGATGGCGTCCGCCAGGCCCTGTTCGAGGCGCGCCACTTTATCGTACGGTTGTAATCGTTTCGCGACATCATATCCCGGCGCATCGGCGGGATATGCGTATAAATCAACCATGGTTGTAAAGCGTGTTTCGTTTGCGCGATCCTCACGCAACCATAGGCTTATATCGCGGCGAAGCGGCTCAAATTGCAGTAGCCCTCCTTTATGCTTGCGCAAGCGCTCACGCCGGTGACTGACCACTCGGGCAGAAACGGAAACGCTGTATTGGCTGAGGTGGGGTCTCAATACCTCGTTGGCAAAGGCCTCTTCAGTCTGTCCTTCGACAATGATATTGAGGCGTATCCAAGTGGTCACGGCTTGCCTCCCAATACGTTCTTCTCCCACAATTCCGACAAGGAATATTCGTTCAGCCACTCGCCCAGACGCTCAGGATCGAGGCGGTGAAAAACGGTTTCCCTGCCTCGTTTGTACGCGCCGTTTTCCGGCAATGATCGCTCGACAACCAGTATTTGCTCCGGTTCAAAACAATCCACCAGCGCGGATGATTGTGTGGCAAGAATAACCTGCGCCCTGGTTGAAACCGCCCGAATCATTGCGCCCAGCATGTTGATGGCCGATGGGTGCAAGCCGAGTTCCGGTTCATCCAGCACAATGGCGACAGGCAGGTCTTCGTCAGGCAGCAGCAACAGGGTACACAGCGCCATGACGCGCAACATGCCATCGGCCGCCTGGGTGGCGTCGAAAATGCGATCGCTGTAATGTTCGTGCCAGGAGAGCAGTTGTACGCGGGCTTCGGGACGAAACTCGAAGTCGGCGAAAAAAGGCAGGATTCGGCGTATTGTAGACACGATCCGGTGATAGTGCTCCGAGCGTTCATCCCGCAACCGAAGCAATACCGGGGCAAGATTGGCGCCGTCTTCTTTCAGGTAGCGGTTGTCGTTCGTATCCCAGGCGCCCCGTACTCGCGCCGTGGTCGAGGTGTTGTGGAATTGGTAAACAACAACACGCCTGAACAAATCACGGATGACTCTGGCCGACGTTTCCCCCCGTTCCGCGGCTTGAACCAGACGAGACTCTTTGTGCTCTCCACCGGGTTCGTTCCACTCGGGTTCTGTTCCCAGCCCTTCCCGGGTGAAACGCCATCGCTCCTCGGTAAATATGAATTGGTCGCCCTGGGAATAGGTAAGACAAAAAGTGTACTCATTTTTCCCGGCGTCCGTGGTTAGTTCAAGTTCGCCAATCAAATTGCGCGTGACGGTCTGGCCGTCAGACAACAGTTTGCTCGGCGGCCCGTGAAATTCCAGGAAGGTGTCGAGTTTGCCAGGAGGTGTGAGCATAAAAGACAGCATTCTGAAAAAGGAAACAAAATTGGACTTGCCGGCCCCATTCGGGCCAATCAGCACGGTAATCGGGCCGGGACAAATAGCGCCTGAATCGAAAATAGTCCGGAGCCCCCGTATCCGTAATCGCGTCAGCCTGGCTGCCATAAAGAACTCCTTACGTTATTCTGTTGTCGTGTGTTTTTGGCTTTATACCGCTATTGTACATTACAGGCCATTATGATAAGGAACGTGTTCTTCGATGCTCATATCTTTATGATCCGGTCGGTGCGATGTAATCGCCAAGCTACTGCATAACAGACGCCATAGACGACCGCAAAACACACCAGTGCGGCGGCGATGGGTATGTTGGAGGGAACGGCGACGCGGACAATCAGCACCAGCGCGCCCTGCAACAGATACAGCACGAGCGGGTTGCGTCCCAGTACGGTAAAATGGGGGAATGCTATGTTGCATTGCTCGGATACGATATAAAAGAAGAGCAGGCTCAGAAAGCAGAGGCCGGCAGCGTACAGTGTATAGGGAGCGCTCATGGCGAATTGCGAAAAGGGCCAGAACGCTTTGACGCCGGGCCATTCCATGCGCAGCAGCCAGCCCGCGCAGACCAGCGCCAGCGCAAACGATAAAAGCGCCATGAACATGCGCGCGCGCCGCATCGTGAATACACAGTCCGCGGCGATTGTGCCCGACAACAGGATAAAACTCCAGCTCAGCGGCCCGAGTGGGCCGCCGTTTATGCTGTTGGCCATCACCCAGTCGCCGTAACCGGCGCAGGAGAAGAACCCCTGATAAAGGGTCAGGTAAAGTGTCGCCACAACCAAACGCGCCCATGCCGGCGCGCCCATGAAGGGCAGCGCGAGCATGCCGCCAGCGCCAATGTCCATCAACGCGTCCCAGACAGCGGCGCGCAAATGAAATCCGCCGAAAAAGAGACCAAGCCCCATGAGGATGGCGTAGCGCCGGACAGCCCGGCGCCGCGCAGCTTTGACGCCTTCGTTGCGCGCGGTTTTCTGATAGGACATGCGAAAGCCGATGCCCACCACAAAGATAAACAGCGGCGCTATATGGTCGGCATAGGAAAACCCTTCGGCGTGATGCTTGAGCATCCAGGGCATGCGCTCGAACAGTCCCAGCACATTGACCAGGATCATGCCGAACACGGCATAGCCGCGACATTGGTCAATGAAGCGGCGTCGTTGCGTCGCCGGCGTTGGCGCGGCCAGGTCACCCGCCCTCATTGCCTTCCCCGTCAAGCCCTTCGTCGTCTTCCTCGTTGAAGTCTTCGTCATATTCCTCGTCAAGGTCTTCGTCGTATTCCGCGTCCAATTCAGGCGGCGCTTCCAGCAAGGCTCTGGCCTCGTCCGCGCGGTCCGAGGGCACTTTCAACTGGACGCCGCCCTCGGCGCGCACAAGCCTGATGTCCAGATGGCCCATGTACTCGTTCGGGACAAAGGCGGGGATGTCGTGCCCCTCGAGTATGTTCTTGAAAAACAACGCTTCGTTAGGCGAAAAGAAACGCGCTATGGTTACCCATGAATAGTCCGGTGTGCTCATTCGCTTTGGTTTTCCACGTGTTGCGTTGCTGTTTCGTTGTTCACGCCGGTACGCCAGACCATCAGCAAGCCGACAGCGAGCAGCAGTATGGCGACCAGGGCGTTCAGTCCCGCCGCGAGCCGGTCGTCTGCCCAGGGCAATATGGCAAACATCATCAGCGCAATGGCGAGCAACGATACGCCAACAATGCGAAACGGCGAAATAACAGAAACGCGCTTCTGCGCTTCGCGGTCTTCGGGCAACATGCCGATGGGGATGGTTAATCTGTCGAAGAAGGTGTAGACATTTTCTTTCTCGGCCACGCGCATGGGACGGGCAAGGGTTATGGCCGCCATAATGAGCGCCGTAACTATAGAGGCGCTGATGAACAAGGCCATCTCGAGTTTCACGGCATGGCCGAACAACACCAGTTCATTGGCTTCGGGCTGCCACTGGAACCCATAAAAGGTCAGCGGCGCGTTGTATCGCGAAAGGATGAACAGGCCAAGGCCCACGCTGAGTCCGCCCAGGAAGCCGCCGAGCGCGCTGGCGGCCGTACATTTTTTCGAGAGCAAGCCCAGGATCATGGGGATGGCCACCGGCGCGGTGGCAACGCCAAAGAGCGTGACCATTACGCGGAACAGGTCCTCGCCCCGGCCGCGGGCCATGGTCAGCGCCGCTGCCAGCGCCAACACGCCCACCAGCAGCGTGGTGAGACGTCCCACCAGCACCAGTTCGCGGTCTGAGGCGTCGGGTCGAATCAGGCGGCGGTATACATCATTGGTGAGTACGTTGGCGCAAACATTGTAATCGCTGCTGAGCATGGACATGGTCGCGGCGAACATGGCCGCCACCACCAGCCCGAGCATGCCGGCGGGCAACAGCGTGTTGCACAGCAGCGGATATACGTCGCCGGCGTCCTCGAGTCCGGGCAGGATGCGCGTGGCGGCGATGGCGGGCAGGAACATAATGGGCGGGCCAATGATGTACAGCGCAATAACGGTCAGCCCGACCTTGACGGCGTCCCTCTCGCGGGGCACGCAATAGTACCGTTGGATCAGGGGCCAGTTGATGCTGCTCCATGCCAGGCTGTACATGACAATCAGGAAGGCCACATACCCCCAGTTGTATTCGGGCGTGGTCAAACGAAAGAACCCTTCCGGCGCTTCGTTGATAACCGTCATGAACCCGCCCGCGCGAAGAAAGGCCAGGGGAAACATAATGACAATGGCGGCGCTGAGCACGATAAACTGCACGAAATCGGTGACCGCCACCGCCCAGAGTCCGCCCATGAAGGTATAGAGCAGCATGATAACGCCCGCGCAGACCATGCTCAGGGTCATGTCGAACCCGAGCCCGACGGAAATGAAGGTTCCGATGGCCAGCAGTTTAATGCCGTCGTCTATGATGCGCACCGGCACGCCCTGCCACGTAAACAACTGGCGCAGCAGCGCGCTGTAGCGTAATTCAAGATATTCCACAGGGCTGTCAATGCGCGCGCGACGCCATTTGCGCGCCAGCAACAGCACACTGAACAGCGTTGCGGGCACGGCGACCCAGAGCAGCGTGACGCCGACCCAGCCGTGGCGGTAACACAAGGCTGGATAAAAGATGAACGCGGCCACACTGAAACTGCTCATGTAAAAGGATACGCCGCTGAGCCACCAGGGGATGTTGTTGCCGCCGCTGAAATAATCCTTGATGCCGCGCATGTACCGGTAGAAATAGGCGCCGATGCCAAGCATCAACACAAAATACGCCGCGATCATTGCATAGTCGGGGCC
>SLFT01000510.1 GCA_007124105.1 Candidatus Hydrogenedentota bacterium
GTGAAAATGCTGCAAGAAGCGGGATTGATTCGCGGCGGCAGCCTTGAGAGCGCTGTGGTCATCGGCGACGACGGCATCCTTAACGACACGCTACGCTTTCCAGACGAGTTTGTGCGTCATAAGATTCTCGACCTGCTGGGCGATACCTATCTGCTGGGATGTCCGCTTAAAGGGCACATTATTGGCGTGAAGTGCGGGCATGAAAAGAACGTGATGTTCTCCAAACAAATCCAGAAAGTATACGCAAATGGCCGCCCGGAGTGCGCCATACGCGCGTACAAGCCCAAGACGCGACGGCAGCCGCCCGCCTTTGACGTAAACAAGATCATGAAAATCCTGCCGCATCGCTATCCCTTTCTGTTGGTGGACAGGATTCTGAGTTTTGAGCCGCTCAAGCATGTTACCGGCATCAAGAACGTTACGGTTAACGAACCCTTCTTTCAGGGGCACTGGCCGGATATCCCTGTTATGCCGGGCGTCTTGATTATCGAGGCCATGGCCCAGGTTGGCGCGGTGCTGATATTTGGCGATAATGGCGAACCAAACGGTCGCCTTGCGTTTCTGATAAATCTTGAGAATGCCATCTTCCGGGATACAGTTGTTCCTGGCGATCAGCTTACGCTGAAGGCGGAAATGCTCAGTTTCCAGCATGATTCCTGCAAGATCAAGGCGTATGCGCTAGTAGACGACGCCGTCGCCGCCGAAGCGGTGATGTCATTTGGTCTCATGCATATCGAGGAATAGCCCGATAACAGGGACGAGAGGACGTCGTTATGAAGCAAATCATCCTGTACAGCGCTGAGTTCTGCGGCGATTGTCGCGCGTTACGCGCCTGGATGGACAAGCAGGGCCTTGCCTATGAGCTTCGAGACATTCGCGCAAACCCCGCTTATGCCGCTGCGCTGGAAGAAAAAACGGGGAAGCAGGGTGTGCCCTACCTTATCGTTGACGGGGAATGGAAGCGCGGATACACGCCGGGGGAACCCTTTTCTGAAGAGTTTGCCCGCTCCCTGTTTGGCCTGTAACAATGCGTATATTTGATCGTGGCAAACCGTATGCCGGTCAAGTCATTAGCAACAGAAACCTGGCAGGATATGCGGGCCATGCCCGTGTTGGATAACAGTCTTGGAGAAGGCGAAGCGAATGACTGACACGCAAATCACAGCGGCGTTGTTAATGAAATATGACCGGCCGGGACCGCGCTACACCAGTTATCCAACAGTCCCGGAATGGCGTGATGAGTTTGATGCTGCGGCGCGGGAAGACGCCCTTTCGGCAGCCGCACAACACGCGTCAGTTCCTCTTTCCGCCTATGCGCATATTCCATTTTGCAAAAGCCGTTGCGCCTATTGTGGATGCAACGTTTTCCTGAATGCAGCGGGTTTGGTTGAACGTTACCTGTCCTGTTTACAACAGGAGATTGCGCAGGCGGCGGCGTTGCTTGGAGTGCGGCGCACGGTCACGCAGTGTCATTGGGGCGGGGGCACTCCCACGTTTCTGGACGAATCACAAATGGAACGCTTGTTCCACGCGCTTACGGCGGCATTTTCTTTTAGCCCGGATGCGGAGATTGCCATTGAAACCAATCCGGCATCGGTATCAGAAAAGCAGCTGCGCTGTTTGCGTCGCCTTGGTTTTAACCGTATCAGTTTCGGCGTTCAGGACCTTGATCCCGCTGTACAACAGGCGGTCTGTCGCAACCAGACGGATACGCAAACTCGGGCCGTAATTGACCTGTGCCGCGCGCTGGGATTTCGCGGCATTAATGTTGATCTGATTTATGGACTCCCGTTGCAACAGGAACGGGGCTGGAGCGCAACCATTGACCAAGTGATTTCCATGCGCCCGGACAGGATTGCCATCTACAGCTATGCGCATCTGCCACAGCGATTCCCGCACCAGGCGCCGCTGGATGGATTGCCTCGTCCTGATGCCCCGCAGAAGTATGCCCTGTTTGCGCTGGCCCGCCAACGACTTCTGGATGCCGGATATCACGCCATCGGCATGGACCATTTTGCCTTGCCGGGAGATGAACTGGCGCTGGCGTTGACCCGGGGCGCGCTAAACAGAAATTTCATGGGGTACACAGTGCAACATGCCCCCGACCAAGTGGGTTTTGGGGCGTCGGCCATCAGTGAAGTTGCTGATTGCTACATACAAAACGTAAAGGATGCAGGCGCGTATTGTGACGCTGTTGAACAGGGGATAGCGCCCGTGGAACGGGGCATGCGGCTAACGAGGGACGATGTGATCCGCCGCTGGGTTATTCGGCGGTTGATGTGCGCATTCACCGTGGACATGAAACACTTTCAACAGAAATTTGGCGCCGTGTTTAACACATACTTTGCGCAGGAGATGGACGCGCTTAAGTATTACGAACAAGAAGGGATGGTTACGGTAGACGCTGACAGATTGAATGTCACATCACTTGGCGCTGTCTTCATTCGAAACATTTGTATGGTATTCGACGCCTACTTGAAAGAACAAAATAAAGGCATGTTTTCGCGCACAATTTAAGGGCGGGGCGACCTTTGATAGTACTACCGTTCTGATGTGGTTATGACCCACATCCGGGTTAACGCGCCGTTTGCGGATACGAGCGCTGGCGTGTTGCAATACAGTGTGTTTGACGCGAGATTTCTTGAGCCATTGCCAGGCCCCTTTCGCTCAATCTTTTTGCTGCGTACAATGTAAGACAACAGACAAGGCGTCAATGCGGCAAGATACCGCGCACATGAAGTGGCTGCGAATCGCTTCTACGTTGCCGCCCAAATGGACTTGAACTTCAGTGCATTTTATGTCCATTCATGGTACAATACCCTCAAGGCTAAGGTTTTTTGGTTGCTGCGTCGTCCTTGCTGTTGTGTGCAATCACTACGCTCAGGGTAGTTTCCAGCGCTATTGACGAATTACGTTGATGGAAAGCAGGGCAAATCTTTAGCGTAGACGTATTAAAAGGGTGCTTGAAAAGTCATCGTTTATGGTGGCGGCTGAAAGCCTCATGAACGGCTGTCCCTTTGTTACGGACTTTTATGCAAGATCAGTTTCCGGACAATCACGCTAAGACCTCCTCACGGTCAGGATGTCTGATATTACATCACTTTGTTCGCAATGATGATGAATTTAGATACGCAAACAACCCTGGTCCGCCGGGGGTGTCCGTGGCTCTGAAAAACGTGGAAGCGGCTTTCAGGTATGCCCGGGGCGCGACAAAAATGCCGCGTGTGCATTTTCATGGTTTACGGACGGAGCCCTGCTTCATGAACAACAGCCCCTGATTGTGCCGCTGCGGCGCAGATTCAGGAAGCGGCAGGCCGTAAAGGACTGTTACAGGGAACGACTCCCAAAAAGATGTCCCGCGTTTTTTTCGCCGCGTAAAAAGAAGTATAACGGTTATGGCGCAACGCGGGTATACCCTGGCGCATTGTGGTCTTGTTCTTCTCGCTGATGATAAAAGACGAACGAAAAGACGCTCAACATGGAAGCGCGAACCACAGCCGATGACTTCTTGTTTAAGGATGCTTTTCATAACAGATCAAGGTGTTGATTGTCTGGAACCATAAGTTATGTTTACTGGTATCATTGAAGAGGTAGGCGCCGTGTCGCGACGGAGCGGCGCGGAGATTGCCATTCTCGCGAAGACCGTGCTCGAGGATATCCACGAGGGCGACAGTATTGCTGTGGACGGCGTGTGCCTGACGGTGGTTGCCTTTGACGCGCACGGTTTCGTGGCGCAGGTGTCTCCTGAAACATGGTCGCGCACTACGCTTGAACGGTTGAAGCCGGGCCATGCTGTGAACCTCGAGCGGGCCATGCGCGCCGACAACCGGTTTGGCGGCCATTTTGTGCTTGGCCATGTGGACGGCGTTGGACGCATCGCGTCGGTAACCGACCAGGGCGACTTTTCATTGTGGCGGTTTAACGCGCCGGACGCGGTTGCCCAATATATTGTTCCCAAGGGTTCCATTGCCGTGGACGGCATCAGTCTTACGGTGGCGACGCCTGAGCGCAACGCTTTTGCCGTGGCAATAATCCCGGCAACCTTGAAGAAAACAACGCTCGGCGCGAAGCGGCCCAATGACCACGTCAATCTGGAAGCGGACATCATCGGAAAGCATATCCGTCATTACATGAACCGGGACAGCGCGAGCGGCGTTACGGCTGAGTTTCTGGCCCGGCACGGATTCACATAAGATAAATGATGCGGAAAGACGCCTGACCAGGCGCTGCTCCCCGCCCTGTATATTTGAAGATACTGAGAGGTTTTTGCGCGCGCGCTCAAAAGCAACAGAAATATACGATAATCCAACCTCTCGGTTATTGCGGCAGACAACAATGAAGGTGCTATCATGCTGACGCCCATACCTGAAATACTTGAAGACCTGCGCAACGGCAAAATGATTATTCTTGTGGACGATGAAGACCGCGAGAACGAAGGCGACCTGGTCGCCGCCGCGGAAAAGGTTACGCCGGAAGCGGTCAATTTTATGGCCACCCATGGCCGTGGTCTCATCTGTATTCCCATGGAAAAGGGGGACCTCAAACGGCTTGGTCTCCCGCCCATGGTAACGGAAAATACCGCCAAACTGAGCACGGCATTTCACGTCTCATTCGAGGCGAAGGAAGGCATTACTACCGGCATAAGCGCACATGATCGCGCCCAGTCAATTCTGGTGGCCGCCGACCCGAAGGCCACGGCGGACGACCTGGTGCGCCCGGGGCATGTATTCCCGCTGTGCGCGCGCGAGGGCGGCGTACTCGTGCGTACAGGTCAGACGGAAGGCTCCATAGACCTGATGCGTCTGGCCGGGCTGCGGCGCGCGTCCGTGATATGTGAGATCATGAAAGACGACGGCTCGATGGCGCGCATGCCCGACCTGGAAAAATTTGCGGCGGAACACAACCTCAAAATATGCTCCATTGCGGATATTATTCGACATCGCCGTAGAAACGAGAAACTGGTGCGGCGCATGGCGCAGGTGAACATGCCCACCAAATACGGCGTCTTTACAATGATTGCCTATGAAAGCGATATTGATGCCTACCAGCATTTGGCGCTGGTTAAAGGCGATGTGGCGGGCCGGGAGGATGTTATGGTGCGCGTCCATTCGGAATGTTTTACTGGCGACGTGCTCGCCTCGTTGCGTTGTGATTGCGGCGGCCAGCTGCATGCCGCCCTGCGCATGATCGATCAGGAGGGCTGCGGTGTACTCGTGTATATGCGCCAGGAAGGGCGCGGCATCGGCCTGATGAACAAATTGAAGGCTTATGAACTCCAGGAGCAGGGCATGGACACCGTCGAGGCGAATCTGCATCTGGGCTTTGACGCCGACCCGCGCGAATACGGCATAGGCGCGCAGATACTGAACGACCTTGGCGTGACAAGCATGCGTCTGATCACCAATAATCCCGTGAAACGCGCCGGTATCGAAGGCTATGGCCTCACCGTGTCCGGACGCCTGCCCATAGAAACGCCCATCGGCGAACTGAACAGAAAATACCTGCAAACGAAAAAGGAAAAAATGGGGCATCTTCTGTCCGACTGACAGAAACGTTCCCTGCCCGGTCCATACAATCCATCGAGCCCATGAACACAACAGGAGACAACAGCAATGACAACGATCTTACAGGGAAACTACACGGGCGAAGGCAAGCGCATCGGGATAGTGGTGTCCCGGTTTAACGAGTTCATCACCTCGAAATTGCTGGGCGGCGCGCTGGATGCGCTCAAACGCCACGGCGTAAACGAGGCGGATATCACTGTCGCCTGGGCGCCCGGCTCGTTCGAGACGCCGCTGGTGGCCAAGCGCATGGCCGGGTCCGGCAAGTATCATGCGGTGCTTGCGCTGGGATGCGTCATACGCGGCGCCACGCCCCACTTCGATTACGTGGCCGCAGAAGCCGCCAAGGGCATTGGACACGCCATGCTCGATACAGGCGTACCAGTCATGTTCGGCATCCTTACCACTGACAGCATCGAGCAGGCCATCGAACGGGCCGGCACAAAAGCGGGCAATAAAGGCGCCGACGCCGCCATGGGCGGGCTCGAAATGGCCAATCTCATGGAGCAACTGTAACGTGCCCCGCTATGCCGAACGTACATTGGGCAGACAGCTCGCCTTTCAGTTTCTGTTCACGCTCGAATTCGTGGATACGCCCTGGAAGCAAGCCCTCGTGGAATTCTGGCGTATGAAGCCGGGCGCGCTTACCGAAGACGCCTGTGAAGCCAACGAAACGCCCGCCGTGGAACGCCCCTTTGCGGGAAAAGCCGATGCGCGCAAAGCGAAGCGATACGCGGAAGAACTCATCAGAGGCGTCTGCGAATCCCGGGAACTGCTGGACGCGCACATCGCCGGCTCTCTTGATAACTGGACCCCGGAACGGGTGGGGCGTACGGAATGGGTAATCATGCGGCTGGCATTGTATGAACTGCTGCACTGCGTCCGTACGCCGGAAACAGTTGTGATCGCCGAGGCGGTGCAGCTGACCAATATCTTTGGCGACGCCGAATCGCCGCGTTTTGTCAATGGTCTACTGAACCAGCTGGCCGCGAGCATTGTCACGCGGGAAGATGACAGCGCCGTCAAACGGGCTGCGCCATGAGCGCGTGGGTGGACTTGCACCTGCATTCGGCATGTTCTGATGGCGCGGAGACGCCCGAGCATCTGGCGGCGCGCGCCGCGGCAACGGGCGCCGAAGCGATTGCGCTCACAGACCATGACGCCGTGACAGGGGTTGCCGCAGCGCAACGGGCGGCTTCGGCGGCGGGAATAGGTTTTCTCTCCGGCGTTGAAATCA
>SLFT01000234.1 GCA_007124105.1 Candidatus Hydrogenedentota bacterium
CCTCCGGCACTACACTGGCGATGGCGCATTCAGCGAGAAAATCCACGGCGGCAGCCGTCTCATCAAGCGCGCCAATCACGGCATCCAACTTGAATTCTTGTCGCAACGCTTCCGCTTTTGCGACATCTGTATCCGTAAGGGCAACGACCGTTGCCGGCAGCGCCTTATCACGAATAGCTATACAAATGTCGGACGCAATATTACCGCATCCAACAAGACCAATCTTCATCGTGGGCATGGGGCCTCCAAGAAATCTGGTGGGCGCCCCCAAAAACCGACAGCATCCACGCGCAACCCGCGACATCATAAACCAACGGCATAATATCGGAGGAAGCCCGGCAGGAAGAACGCTCACCATCGGGATAGAGATGATAGCAAAATTATGGATGTAATGTCAATGCGCGAAGGAAGTTCGCAAGTTATCGCATCTGCCGACCGCACTTTCAGTCTTCAGGATCGCGTTCAAGTGGTTTTGAGAGAGAGGCCATCAGTTCCGAAAAGGTCGTGTTTCTGTCTTCACGCGCCTTATCCGCCCTTTCCTGCGCCTCTGGACTGGGCGCGCCTTCTTCATCCTCATCATGCGGACGCATCGGTTCGGCGGCGTTGCTTAAGGCGTTGGAAGGCGCCGCTTTCTTTTTTTCCGTTGCGCGTTTTGTGGCGGCTGTTTTTTTGGCGCCGCTTTTCTTTGGCGCTGTTTTTTTGGCTTTCCCCTTCTTTTTTGACGCTTTCCTGGTCGTGGATTTCTTTGTTGCAGGCGTTTTTTCTGTATCTGATCGTGTTTCTGTATCCGGGATAACCCTGGCCGCTTCCTGCTCCGTATTCACGCTCGCCGCCGACGGGTCCGCGTCGTCCAGCTGTTCAGGCGCTTCACCGACGCCTTCTGCAACTGTATGTTCCCTGTCTTCCACTTCCGACAGAGGCTCTTCGGCATCCGGACGCGTCGGTTCCCAATCTGGGGCATCCGCTTCCGCAGTGGCCTCGAACGTTGCTGTCAGCTGTTCTTTTTCATTGTTGTTAATCGGCGCTTCTTCTTTCACGATATCGCTGTCGGTTATATGCGCATAGGCATGGCCGGACAAGATGTTGGCGCGCTTTTCTTCGGAAATGGTCGTGGCGCTGACACGTTCCGCCTCTCGCTTAATGGCCGCGCGCATAGGGGCTGGATATGCTTGCATCCATTGTACAACAGGCGCGAAAATTTCCTTGGCGGCCTCTTTGCTGAAGGCCAAATCGCAATGGTTATAGTCTTCACTGAATCCATGTTCTCGGGCGCATACGACCATCTTCTTATCGTCTGTTTTGATCTCGTCAAACCATTTTCTTGCGCGTTCGACGTTTATAAAGGGATCGCGCGCCGCAAAAAAAGCCAGTAGCGGCACGGGGTGGTCAACAATGCGTTCGGCAATATCAAGACGACCGTCCAGCAGCGTGTATTCCCTGGTCTTTATCCAATGCCGCACCTGCCGCATAAGCGCCGGCAAAGGGTTCTCAAGCATGTTGATAAAGTGCCCCGCCGTGATGGCGTTTGGCAAATTCTTATGGTTGATAGGAAAAACACTCGAACCAAGGCGCAGCGTCTTAACAATAGGCACAATACCGCGAATGAAGTTGCCCGCCACTCCGGGACACTTTTCCGCGACAACCAGCAGCCACGTGGGCACGTCTCCGGCGGCATCCGAAAAATCAAGGGGCGATCCCAAGGTTGTTCCAGATGCGATATCGTCGGCGCCGGTGTGCAACGCATAGGCGTACAACAACATGCCGCCCATGGAATGCCCCACCCAATGCACTTTGGCATAATTGGTGACCTTCAGGATATGCGCTATCACCGCCGGGATGTCCTCTCTGAAGAAATCCTCCATTTGTACCTCGTCTCGGGTACGCTCAAAGGGCGCTTCGGAAGAACGGCAACCGCGCAAGTCAACCGTCCAGCAGTCGTAACCCTTCTCGCAAAGATAATCCACCAGACACCCATGTTCCGGACAGGTAAAGTTGTTCTGATTGGCGCCCATGCCATGTACAAGCAACACGGGTTCGCCGGCGGCGCGACCCTTCCGGTACCGACACACGCGCAACTTCCATAAATCGTTGGTGCGCACATAAAAAATTTCGTTGGTGCGAATGGATTCCGGGTAGAGGGACGTCAATAACAGCGTGTATAACGCGATTGTCAGCGCTATCCCTACTACAACGATCACCGCCACCAATATTCCAATCATTGCAGTCTCCTCCTATCACCGGCAGTCCACGACTGTCGGCTGACAGTTACTTTTCGGCGTCTAATGCGGCGCTTATCTCTTCCGCAAGTTTACCACTAATACCAGGGACGGCGGCAAGTTGTTCCCGGGTGGCCACGCGAATGCGCGACAGAGAACCAAAAGCATTCAGCAACGCCCGCGCGCGGCCCGGCCCAACGCCGGGTATGTCCAACAACGCCGTGGTAAGCGCCGAGCGTTTACGCTTTTTTCGGTGGTACGTGATCGCGAAGCGATGGGCTTCATCGCGGACGCGAGCGAGCAGAAGAACCGCCGCCCCTTTTTGAGACGGCGCAACGGGATTCATTCGTCCCGGTATGAAGAATCTTTCGAGAGAACGGCTCTCTTTTGTACGCCGCGATTTTGCGATACTTGCGCAAGGTACGCGCTCGAGTCCCAACGATTTCAATACGGCAACCGCTACATTCAAATGTCCCTTGCCGCCATCAATAAGCACCAGGTCAGGCAAATCGTTTTCTTTGAGGGCCCGCTTGTAACGGCGTTCGAGGGTTTCACGCATGGCCGCGAAATCGTCGCCGCCGCGGACGCCGGCAATTTCATAACGCCGGTATTTCTTTTTAGCCGGAAGGCCCCGCTCGAACACGACCATGGCCGCCACGGTTTTGTCGCCCTGATGCGTGGAGACATCAAAGCACTCGATGCGTTCAGGCGCTTTTTCAAGCCGTAAGGCAACGCGCACTTGTTCGAGCGCATCCGCCAGCGCCTTTTCCCGTCCCCTGTTGTCCAGAAAAGCGCGGCGCGCATTGCTGTTGGCCAACGCCACCATGCGCGCTTGCGCGCCCCGTTTGGGATAATGAATGGTTACACGACTCCCCTTCTTTTCGCTCAATATCTCCGCCAGTGTATCCTGGTCGTCAATTGCCAAAGGCAACGTTACCTCTTTGGGAACAGCGGGTGTCGCATCGTAATACTGGAGAAGAAACGAGCCCAGCAATTCGGTGAGCGGGGCCTCGATATGGTCAAAGGCAAAGGCATTTCCTCCGACCATGGCGCCATTGCGATAATACAGCGCCTGTATTTCAATAAAGTTGCCTTCGGCATAATATCCGAATATATCACGGTCGGTCGCCGCGCCGGAAACAATCGCCCGCTGCGGTTCCATAGTGGCCTGCAGGTCACGGAGGCGATCGCGCAATACGGCGGCTTCCTCGAACTTCAACGCTTCGGCCAGTTCCTCGATTCGAAAGCGCAGTCGCTTTTCAAGGGCCGCGCCGCGGCCTTCCAGCACCATAATCGCCTGACGGGTCAGTTCGCTATAAGTCTCTGGAGAAACCTGGCCAGTACAGGGCGCCAGGCATTGTTTCATCTGGTGATAAATGCAAGGCCGCGCGCGATTTCTCATTACATGGTCCGAGCAGACCCGCAACGGAATGAGCCTTTGCATTTGCTTCATGGTTTTGCGGGCGGCCCGGCTGTCGTGATAGGGACCAAAGTAGCGGGCCCCGTCCTTCTTGTAACGACGCACTACAGTCATTCTCGGGAAGTGTTCACGCGGGTCCAGACGAATGCTGATAAAAGTTTTGTCGTCTCGTAAACGTACGTTATACCGGGGTTTGTGCGTCTTAATCAGGGTGTTTTCAAGGAGAAGCGCCTCCTTCTCCGTGTCAACCACCAGGAATTCAATATGCGCCACCCGCCGCATCAGAAAAGGTACGCTGTATCTACTGTCTGTTTCGTTGATATAATTGCGGAGTCGCGCGCGCAGGTTCTTGGCCTTGCCCACGTACAATATCTTGCCGTGGGCGTCTCGCATCAGGTAACAACCGGGCTGCGTGGGCGCGGCGGCAATATCGAAAGTACGATCCTTTATTTGTTGTTGGCCTTTGGCGTTGTTGATTCTCTGGGACATGAAACTAGGATTTCCTGTGAGACGCGGGCCGCAAAAAGGGTAATGAAATGAAACCAGGCCTCGCCAGTTCCGGTCTGGGCCTTAGCGCGTATCTTTGTGCGCACAACAGTCTCAACATATTCTACCGCAAGTCTGTAAGGTCAGCATACATGAAACAGCCAAAGATAGTGGAAGTGCCGGGCGAACCGTCTCCGCGGGTATTGCGCCGAATCATGAATCTCGGGCACTTACTGCTAATTACGTTGCTTCTGACATGGATGCTTTCATTCTATCTTTACGGTGAACCCTATGACAAGACGTGGCGCATTGTGCTGCTGCAATTGTTTTTCGGACGCGCTGCCGGCGTAGGGGCCGGACTCAGTATGGGTTTTTCGTCACTGTATCTTCTGTTTCAGGCGAGCATGGTGGACGCCATCCTGATGTTGTACGTATATCCCCTTTTCGTGCGCGGCTATCAGCACCTTACCCTGGTGCCTTTTATCGGCGGCTATCTCGCTAACGTACACAAGGTCGCTCTCAGCCATACAAAACGTATGGCGCCCTACGGCGTACTTGGCTTGATGACTTTTGTCGTTTTCCCGTTCTGGAGTACAGGCAGCCTTGTTGGTTCCGTTGTGGGGTACTTGATCGGCCTGCCTACGTGGCTCTCTCTATCGTCGGTTACGGCGGGCAACGTCATTGCCATTGCCATTTGGGTCTGGTTTTACGACCGGTTGCGCGGCTGGAACGAGACTGCGGCGCTGTTGCTGCTGGCAACCATTTTCACCATTGCTGTCTTGGGCATCGTATATTCGCGCATACGCCGCACCAAGAAGCAGGAGGAAGAGGAAGAGATCAAAGAGTATCTGGAGATTATTAAGACGCACGTTGTCACGCAGGACGAGTCATTGAATCCGGATACACAGCCGAGAGAAGATGCGCTTGAAGAAGATAACACGGCGGAGAAAAACAAGGAACCTTCTTGATGTTCTTGAAACATGTCATCCGGCGTTGTGTCTTTGCTCTGGTTGGGTTTGCCCTCATTAGTGTAAGCTTGTCTGGAACCCCCGCGCGTCTTGGAATCCACGACGGTATGCTTGTGGATGAACACGGGCGACAGATATTTCTGTGGGGCATGAACATGGGCGAGAAATCATCCGCGCGACGCCATGAAAGCTGGCATGGTCCCGACGACTTTCATAACCTGCGCCGATGGGGGATGAATGCCGTACGACTTCTCATTTTCTGGAGCGCCATCGAGCCTGAACCCGGCGTGTATGATGACGCCTATTTGCAAAGCGTTGACGCCCGGGTCGGCTGGGCGCGGGATGCGGGATTATATGTAATTCTGGACATGCATCAGGACTTGTGGAGCGAAGCGATTCCGGGCGGCAACGGCGCGCCCGCCTGGGCCACCCTTGACGACGGCAAACCCCATCGTTTTGTCGGCGGCGCATGGAGCACGGCCTACTTTACCAGTCCACGGGTACAGCGCGCTTTTGATAACTTCTGGGCCAATACCCCGGGGCCGGACGGCGTGGGCATACAGGATCGCTTCGCGCTGGCCTGGCAACATGTAGCGGCGCGGTATGCAGACACGCCTACTGTGGCCGGGTTCGATATCATGAACGAGCCTTTTCCGGGTTCCCCTATTCGAGATGCAGCGCTGTCGGTATGGCGCGCCGTTCCCGATGTTTTCCGGGAGGCGTCCATGCCCGACGGGCTTAGGGCATTGATGAACAGTCTGAGAGAGAAGCCATATCCATCCTGGCTGCTGGAGGCGCTGGATGAGCCGGAACGCCACCGCCGTGTGGTGGCGGCGCTTGCCCCTGTAACACAAGAATTCGAGCGCAACAACTTGATGCCCATGTACAGACGCGTCCATCAGGCAATACGTGAAAAGCATCGTGACGGCATCTTCTTCCTGGAACCGTCCGTACTCGCCAATGTGGGCGTTCGCAGTCATATCGAGCCACTGACAGATGACAAGGGCAACCAGGACCCTCTGCAGGCTTATATGCCGCACGCTTACGATATTGTGGTGGACACGAAATTATCCCATCAACCCAGTTATAATCGGCTTGACGTCATTTTCTCGCAAAAACAAGAGGATGCGGAGAAGCTGGGAATGCCGTTGCTCATTGGCGAATGGGGGGCTTTCTACGGAAACAGCAAAACGCAAGACGCCGCGCGCCTCAAGAGTTCCTTTTTGGAGCGCATGGCCACAGGCGCCTTCTACTGGGACTATCATCGTGGTATTAGGGACGCCGTCTATTTCGAGTCACTGGCGCGGCCCGCGCCGCTTTCTGTAGCGGGCGTGGTGGAAAGCGTGTCGTTTGATCCTGAATCCAGCGCGTTTACCTGTATCTGGACGGCTGATCCCACGATTACCGCTCCGTCTGTCTTTGCCGCACCGAAATTCTGGAGCGCCGAACCACCTTGCGTACAGGTTAGGCCGGATACCGTGGCGACACACATCGAATCACACCCGGGAGATGCAGACACGGTATACGTCATGGTGACAACGTCTGACACGGCAGAAACGATCACGCTTACGATGAAACGCGGATAGCCCGGATATTTCACCAGGTTTCGTCGTGAGCCTGCGAAGATTGCGTCAGATTAGGTGCTTTGCGCAGGCCGCCGGCTGACAGCGTGTCGGGACACGTCGAAGTCGGCGGGCAAGCAAA
>SLFT01000012.1 GCA_007124105.1 Candidatus Hydrogenedentota bacterium
GTGAGCCTGCGAAGATTGCGTCAGATCAGCCATTTTGCGCAGGCCGCCGGCTGACAGCGTGTCGGGACACGTCGAAGTCGGCGGGCAAGCAAAGTGGCTGAGATGGCGTAAGATTTGCAGGCGCAACAGAAATCTGGTGAAATATCCGGGTTAGGGTTGGTGGTTGTCGGAAGGTTTCTCAACGCCAACACTGGCGCATGCTTATTGTTCCCGGTATCTCGCGGAATGATTTTTTGAGCGCTGATAACACCCACGCTGGAGCATATCAACAGTACAAGGAAGTAGAAAATGAATGTTATCTCGTATCGCGACATAGCCATGATGTTTCTTGCATCGCTGCTTATTGTGGCCGCATCCCATGCTGCTGCGCAACCGGCAGGCGAGCAACGTCTTGTCGAGGAGTTTGACGCACTTGCTGCCTACGAATTCGGCATGTCGCGCGCGCCGCTGCAACGTATTTCAGCAGCCGTTCGTGCAGCAGCGGCGGGCGCTCCCGACAGCATTTACACGACACGGGATTTCGAGGCGTTATTGACGGAAATGCTGGAAACAGACATCACCATTGAGGCAAGACGCTTCATTTGTCGGCTGCTTGGCGAAATAGGCGGCGCGGATGCGGCAGAAGCGCTTGCGCGACAACTGGCAGACGACGCTGCTTTTCATGCCGCGCTGACCGCATTGGAACAGAATCCGGGAAGCGAGGCCGCTGTCGCGCTTGCGGGCGCTTTGGAAACGGTTCCAGGCGAGAAGCGCCCCGCACTCCTTGCCGCGATGGGGCGACAGGGGAACCCGGCGTCCACGCCAACGCTGACAGCCGCGCTTGCTGATGAAACATCCGAAATTCGCGCGGCCGCCGCGCAAGCGCTGGCCGACCTGTCACATCCCGATGCCTGTGACGCGCTCCTGCGGGCAATCAGCAACGCCGCGGGGGATGAGCCGGCTTTGTTGGCGGACGCTTTTTTGCAGTGCGCCGATCTATTATACGAGAGGGATGACAACCAGACGGCGCAAGTGTTGGAACAATTGCGACATCCCGACTTCCCGCCGCATATTCGCATTGCCGCTATTGATGTATTGATGCGTTGTCGTCCCGAACAGGCACAGACGCTGTTGCTTGACGCGTTGCAGGATGCATGTCCCGTTCTGGCCCATGAAGCGTTGATGCTGGCGCGCGCGACGCCCGGCGACGCGGTGATTGCTGCCCTGGCCGAATTGCTCGAGGCGGCGCCGCCGGAGCGCAAACCCGCGTTAATCGCTATCCTCTCGGATTTCGGCGATCCCCAGGCGTTGCCTGTTGCGCTTATTATGGCTTCTCATGACCAGCCAGAGGTGCGTCGCGCAGCCTTGAGCGCCGTGGGGACATTGGGTGATGCCGGGCAGGCGGAGTTTTTGTTGGAACGCGCAACAACAGGCCCGAGCGATGAACAGCGGACCGCCCGCGAAGCGCTTGCGCGGCTTGCCGACCCGGAGGTGGACGCGCGCCTGGTGTCCGTGGCCGAGAGTCGCTCTGCGGAATCCCTTCGTCTGCGCGCCATCGCCGGCCTTGTTGAGCGCGGCGCCAACGACGCGGCGCCGGCGTTGCTTGTCCTGTCCATGCGCGCGGCGCCCGCTATTCGCGAAGAGGCTATTCGCGCTCTGCGCACCCTTGCGCCGCCCGAAATGATGCCGGATTTACTCGGGCTGATCACACCGCGCGGCCTTGAACCCATCCGCGAGGTATTGCCCCAGACCCTGGCGCAGACAGCGGCGCGTATTCCCGATCCGGACATGCGCGCGGCCAGTGTTATTGACGCTTTGAACGCCGCGACCAACAACGAGGCGCGTATGTTGTTGCTGGAAACGCTCGGGCTTATCGGCGGCGCACAGGCCTTCGAGGCTATTCGGAACTATCCCGAGACTGCCGATACCGACGTACGGCGCGCGATGGTGTCGGCGCTGGCGCGGTTTCAGTCGCCCGAGGCGCTTGATGAACTGCGCGATATCGTGCTGGCTGAGGAAGATGACGGCGTTCGTTCCCGTGCCTATTCCGGCTATGTCGCAGCGTTGCGCAACGCTGCGCACATAGCATTGCGCGATGTAACGCCCCACGTCCATACCGCCCGTGAACAAGCGCGCAACGCGGCGGAGCAACGTGAGTTCCTGGCGGCGGCGACACAACTTCCGTCTTTGACGACGCTGTCAATTATCACGGAAATGGCGGACGACGACGAGACCGCGGCGGAAGCGCTCCGCGCCATGTTGCGTGTTTGCGCCGCGCTGACCGGCGCCTATCCCAACGAGGTAAGGCAGCATCTGGAAAGCGTTATTGCGCAAGAAGACACGCCCGAACCGCTCACCGCCGAAGCGCGGGCGGCGCTGGCTTTCATCGAGCAATTTGACGGACATATTATGTCCTGGGCCATTGCGGGCCCCTATTACAAACCAAACGTATCGGCCGAAGCGCTGTTCAGTCATGAATTCCCGCCCGAAGCCGACGCTGACGCCGGGAACTGGCGCCTGTTGCCAACCCTCACAGACGCCAGCCCCCCCTATGCCCTTGAACTGGATCGCGTCCTGGGCGGCGACGACCGCGTCGCGTTCCTGCGCACAACCATTCACGCGGACGCGGCCGGTGAAGCCGTACTCGAACTCGGCACCAACGATGGGTGTCGTGTCTGGTGGAACGGTACGCTTATCCATGCTTTGAATGTGGGGCGCGCGTTGACGCCGGGCGAAGACAAACTACCCGTACAACTCGAAGCGGGCGCAAACGATCTCATGGTTGCCGTGTTCCAACACGGCGCCGCGTGGCGCGCCACGGCGCGTCTGGTGACGCGGGACGGGCAACCCATCCCCGGCCTGCAATACAGTCCCGCCCTTCCCGAACTGTGAGTGTTTGTCCCAGGAATATGATTTGTTCTACGCGTCTTGACGTTGCTCTTACTTCATAACACGCGACTTTTCAGCCGCTTAAGAAATGCTATGCTGCCATGTCGCCGCTGTGGCACAATACTTGAATACCCTTGATGCGTCTACTGCAATCTGGAGCCTCCTATGGATTTAGAGAAAACGCCTGAACATGAACTGGTAACGCGTTGCTTGAGCGCGGGCGTTACGATTGCCGTTGCGGAGTCGTGTTCAGGCGGCCTGATTGCCCATCGCATCACCAATGTGCCCGGCGCATCAGATGTTTTTCGCGGGGGCGCGGTAGCCTACGCAAATGAGGTGAAAACACAACTGCTCGGGGTGCCCACGGATACGCTGGCGGTTCATGGCGCGGTAAGCGAACCGGTGGCCCTGGCCATGGCGCGGGGCGCGCGACGCGTATTCAAGGGCGAGTACAGTGTTGCCGTCACAGGCATCGCCGGGCCGAGCGGGGGTACGGCCGAAAAGCCCGTGGGGACCGTGTATATCGCTGTGGCGGGTCCGTTGGAGGCGCGGGCGCGGCTATGCTGTTTCGAGGGCGATCGCGCCGCGGTAAAGGCGCAGACCGCCGACGCGGCTCTCGCCTTCTTGCTGGAACGTGTGGAGGCAGTATGAACGCTGATTTTGTCCATTTGCACACCCATTCCCATTACAGTCTGTTGGACGGCCTGATCAAGCCGGGGGGATTACTGAAACAATGCGCCAAATACGAGATGGATGCCTGCGCTCTCACCGATCACGGCAACTTGTTTGGTCTCCTCGAATTCTTTAACAAGGCGAAAGACACGGGTGTGAAGCCTATTCTGGGCTGTGAGATGTATGTGTCGCCTACCGATCGTTTTGACAAGTCAGGCAAGAGCGCCAAAGAAGCCTGTAACCATTTGCTGTTGTTGTGCGAAAACGAAACGGGCTATCACAATCTCTGCAAACTGAGCACCCTGGCCCATCTCGAGGGTTGGCATTACAAGCCGCGTGTGGACGCTGCCGCGCTCGAAGAGCACAAGGACGGGCTGATAGCGGCAAGCGGCTGTCTGAATGGACGCATCCCCCAATTGTTGCTGGCCAATAGGCTTGAAGAAGCGGAAAAAGCCTTGGACCAGTATGTCGGTATCTTCGGGCGCGATAATTTCTGCATCGAGATGATGAATCACGGCATGCCCGAAGAAGAGCGGGTCAACCCCATGTTGTGGGAACTGGCGCAAAAGCACAAACTGACTGCCATAGCCACCAACGACGCCCACTACCTGGAACGCGACGATGCCGAGGCGCATGAAGTGTTGCTGTGCATTCAGACCAAGAAAAACATGGACGACCCGGGGCGGATGCGCTTTCCCAACGATGAGTTCTATCTGCGTTCGCCCGAGGAAATGATGGGGCGGTTTGCGCGTTGGCCTGAAGCGGTGACAAATACCCGACGCATCGCTGAGCGGTGCAACGCCACAATCCCGATGGGTCTTGGCCTGATCCCAAACTTCCCGGTTCCGGAAGGCTACACAAAAGAGGGCTACCTTCGCGAAAGGGTACAGGAAGGCCTTGTGCGACGGTATGGAACGGTGCTGCCCGAGGCGGTGACGGAACGTGTCGCGTATGAGCTGGGCGTCATAGAAAATATGCAATTTGTGGACTACTTTCTGGTTGTGTGGGACCTGGTGCATTTTGCGCGCGAAGCGGGCATCCCTGTCGGGCCGGGGCGCGGCTCGGGCGCGGGATGCCTCGTAGCATACGCTTTGGGCATTACGAATCTCGATCCGATCCGCTACAAACTGCTTTTTGAACGTTTCCTCAATCCCGAGCGCGTGAGTATGCCCGACTTTGACGTGGACTTCTGCATCCGCAAGCGTGAAAAACTGATTGAATATTCCCGGGAAAAGTATGGCGCAGAATGCGTCAGCCAGATCGGCACCTTCGGGCGTATGCTGGCCAAGAACGTGGTGCGCAATGTAGCGCGCACCCTGGGCATGTCCGTGGGCGAGGCCAACCGCATCGCCACACTGATCCCCAATGAATTGAAGATGACGCTGGAAACCGCCGCCGCGCGGGAACCCGATCTCAAGCGGCTGATAGAAGAAGACCCGCAAGTCGCGAGACTATGGAAACTGGCGCTGCGGCTCGAGGGCACCATCAACAATTTCGGCACACACGCGGCGGGCGTGGTGTTGTGCGATCATCCGCTTACCGATCATATTGCATTGTACAAGGCGGCCAACTCCGATGTGGTGACTACCCAGACCGAGATGAAAGGGGTCGAGGACATCGGCCTGCTCAAAATGGATATACTTGGGCTGCGTACGCTCACCATGATTGACGACACCGTCAAACTGATTAAGAAGAACCGGGGCATTGACATAGATATAGACAACCTGGAATTGGATGACGCCAAAACGTATGAACTGTTGCGCAGCGGCCAGACATTTGGCGTGTTTCAACTCGAGAGTACCGGCATGCGTGAACTCGCCAAGCGGATTGGGCTGGAAAATATCGAAGAAATCAGTGCGCTGGTTGCCTTGTACCGGCCGGGGCCGATGGCGTATCTGGACGCCTATATCGAGAACAAGCGCAACCCCGAAAAGATTGTGTACGACCCGCCATTCCTCAAGCCGATACTCGAGGACACCTACGGCATTTGCCTATACCAGGAACAGGTGATGCATCTGGTGCAGCATTGCGGCGGCTTCAGTCTGGGCGGCGCCGACATCGTACGACGCGCCATGGGAAAAAAGAAGCCCGAGGAGTTGGCCAAACAGAAAGCGAACTTCGTCCAAGGATGCGGCGAACGCAAAATAGATAACGAACTGGCAAACGACCTCTGGGGTCGCATCGAAACCTTTGCCGGGTACGGTTTTAATAAGTCGCACAGCATGGCCTATGCCTTTGTGGCGTACCAGACCGCGTACCTGAAAGCCAACTATACCGTCGAGTTTCTGTGCGCCCTTCTTTCAAGCGTCTCGGGCGAGCTGACGAAAGTGGCGCTTTATATCGCCGAATGCCGCAACCTCGACGTGGATGTGCTGCCGCCCGACATCAATCACAGCGAAGCGGATTTCTCGGTCGAGGGCGACGCCATACGCTTTGGTCTGGGCGCCATCAAGAACGTGGGGGAGGGGCCCTGCCAGGCGATTGTGGAAGAACGTATGGTCAATGGTCCGTACAAGGACGTATTCGATTTCTGCGCCCGGATCAGCAGCCAGAGCATTAACAGCCGAACCGTGGAAAGTCTTAACAAAGCGGGCGCGTTCATGGGCACCGGTTGGAATCGCCGCCAGGTGGCTGAGGTAATAGACCAGGCCATGAGCGCCGGGCAGCTGTTGCAGCGAGAACGCGCCGCGGGCCAGACGTCGCTCTTTGATATTGCCGGAGCCGAAGAAGATTTTGCTATTGGCGGCGATAAACCGCAAGTGCCCGAATGGCCGGAACATGATCTCCTGGCTTATGAAAAAGAAATGATTGGCCTGTATGTATCCAGTCATCCCCTGCGCAATTATGAGTCGCTGATTCGACGCTATAACACACTCGACCTGGCAACGCTTGACGAAAAGCGGGAGGGCGAGGAACTCATCGCGTGCGGCATCATCAGCGAAGCGAAAAAGCACTATACCAAACGGGGCGCGGCCATGGCCTTTCTTACCTTGGAAACTTTGCAGGGGCCTGTCGAGATGACAGTTTTCAGCGACCTCTACGACGAGAAGAAAGACCTGCTGCAAACTGACTTCATCGTGGTATGCACTGTACGTGTGAATAAGCGCGACGACAAGACCTCGCTGATTGCGGAAAACATCGCGCCCATTGACGAAACGGAACAGACACTGACCCGGGCGGTTCATATCCGACTGAAACCGCAACACCAGCGGCCTGAAACAGCGCATAAACTCGCGCTGTTGCTTGGCA
>SLFT01000041.1 GCA_007124105.1 Candidatus Hydrogenedentota bacterium
GCGCAAAATGGCTGACCTGACGCAATCTTCGCAGGCTCACGACGAAACCCGGTGAAATATCCGGGCTAAAAGCCTGACTGTATGCCGGCAATGATTGTGGGTTATTCGTCTACGCTTATGGCATCGAGTTCGATTTCGAACAGCAAGTCGTCGCGACAGACATCGTTGTGTACCAGCACGATGGGGACGGCGGGCGCGTTTGTTTCGGCGCGCCATGTCTCGAACGCGGGTATGTCCTCGGCATGCTTGAAATAGCCGGTAATACGCGCGGTATTGGCGAGGTCCATGTTGCGTGATTCCAGGATTGCGCCCGCCACTTCCATGGTGCGGGTCACCTGGGCGGCGACATCGCCCGGGAACTGGCTTTCGCCGTCGGGGCTGATGCTGGCGGTGCCGGAGATGTACAGACGTCTCAGACCCGGCTCGTGGATTTCGGTTGCGCGGCTGAAGCTGCTGCCGTATTCGATAGCCGCGCATTGCAACGGCGACGGCACCGCGCACACCCCGACATCAGCGTTGCACGGCGCCGCGGCAAGCGCGCCCGCCACCAGCGCCGCGCCGACGGGGTTGCCGCCTTCAATGCCGGTGCTGGCGGGTACGAGATTGTCGTATACATTGTGCTCGCGGAAGAAGCTGTCCCGCACGGCGTTAAAGACATCGTACCAGTCCAACAGATGATGGTTGAAGAACCATGTGCGCGCCACCTGGTTGAAGTGCATGTCGTTCATGCGCAATGCGGCGTCCATGTGCCGGAACACGGCATCCGCCTGTTCAGAGGGCGCGCAGGCGATGTCGGGCGGGGTCACGCCGCCCAGGCGACAATACCGGAAGTTGGGCGTATCAAAACACGCGCCCAGCATGTTGCCTTCGAACACCAGCGGCTGCACCGGCGCGCCGGATACGCCCCATGCCTGCAATCCCGCCAGACGCGACGCCTGCCCCGACTTTTCCTCGACCCAGGTCACCGGGAAGGCAACATCGCCAAAGGCGTCCCCAAGCAGGGCCGCCCTGTTTGCGCCGGAACCCGGCCCGCCGAACACGTCCAGCGCCACTGGCTGCGCGTTTACATCACGCGCCGCTTCAGCGAGACGGGCTAACATATTCTCCGGCGAATCGTTATCCCGGGGCGTTACAGTAAAAAAGAATTCCGTGCGATCATCTGCCTCGAGCGTCATGATATGAACAGGCTCGGACCGATTGTTGAGGATAGTGTTCACATATATTTCCTTATTGGCGCGGGTAAGATTATCGTTTCTGACACGGGAACGCGTGGTTATGTTTCACGAGATATGTTGGCGCTGTGCCGCGCGCGTCAATTCAACGAGCGCCTTAACCGCGGCATGCGTCCGGTTGAAGCGGCATCGCCCACTTCGCGAAAACCTGCACGGGATAGTATGCGACCTGTTAAAACAGGCACTCAAAGCGATCGCATATACGCCACGAGTTCGTCCAACTGCTCGTCGGTAAGCGGCGAGGTATGCCCGTGTTTGTCATCCGGGTTGTGGTCTGTGAATACGTCATGGAGCGTGGCGGCCCGTCCGTCATGCAGGTACGGGGCGGTGCGCCACACTTCCACCAGCGTGGGCGTGTCGAATTCCTTGTCTGCGTCCATGCCCGTTCCCAACCCAAGATCATAAGATTTGAGATTGGTGTAGAGCGGCGCGGGATGGCATTCGGCGCAGCCCGCCTGTTTGAAAATCTCTTTGCCTCGTTGCGCGGCCTCGCTCAATTGCCCGTCCACAAGTTCCGGGCTGGGTACTGGTTTGAGCGACTTCAGAAATTCGTCAATGGCCACGGCGTCTTCTTCGGGGCGCACGGCGAACTGGATAAACTTGATCCCCGCGCGTACCGCCATCTCTGCGTCACTGCGCACGCCAAGGCTCATCACAGGCGGCGTCTGATGCGACAGCAACATGCTCTTGGTATTCTTCGGGTTGCCGATGCCGTCGTTCAACAAGTCCCAATTCAGCCCATCGGCGCGTACGTCCGGATGGCAGCTGGCGCAGCTTTGCCATTGTTGAAAACAGAGGTCGGCGTCGTTAAAGAACTTTTCGCCCAGGCGCACAATGGGCATGGGCGCTTCACCGGCAAGCAACCATTGCTGTGGCCGCGGGTACTCGGCGGTCACATCCACCACGCCCAGGGAATCACTAAAGTATTCAGCGGCATAGGCGGTTGTGCCGATTATCGCAAGGCCGCGCGGGCCGTTTCCGTCAAGGGCGATGCGGCGGCGCAAACCGACCAGGAACGAGAGATCATTGGGTACGTCCGCGGGTGTGCGCGAAACGGAGGACACACTTTCGCCCGCTTCAAGCCGCGCAAGTTTCATGTGCATCCTGGCGCGTTCTATCACGCTGATCTCGTGTGTGCCTGCGTGGGCAACGCAGACATAGCGCCCGTCGTCGGTGCAGGCCACGCCCCAGGGGTTCGCCGCGCCCCGGGACACGTCGTCCAGCAACACGGTGTTGACAAATTCGCCGGTTCTGGCGTTCAGGATAGAAAGCGCGTTGGTGTTCATCCAACCCCGCTCGAGCTGTGTTGTGGGCAGCTGATAGCGACTTAGAATATGCGTGATGTACACATAGGCGCCATCAGGCGAGATGCACAGGTCGCGCAGGCTGCTGCTGCCGTTTGGCAACAATACGCTTCCAGACACTGTCCCTGTCGCCACGTCAATGACGGACACTTCGGCGGCGATAAAATCGCCGTCAGCGGGGCCGACAGGCAAATGGTTCGCCACAAAAAGCCGTGCGCCGTCGGGCGTAACCGCCGCGGCCACGGGCTCGCGCGCCACCGCAACCTCCGTAACAACCTCGCCCGCTTCAAGATCAATAAAAGAGACGGTGTTGTCAAAGCGGTTGCAGACAAAGAGCGTTGCGCCGTCCGGGCTGAGCGTGGGCGCCAGAGGCGAATGCCCGACAGCCAGTTCGTACAACAGCGCGCCGTCGGCGTCCAGCGCATAGACGCGTCCGTCGGGCGTATCGCCGGTGACAAACAAGGGCGCGCCGGATGGATGCACGACAACGCCTGAAGGCGGCGCGGGCAGATCATAGGCATCTGTTGCCGTTTGCGAGGCCGCGTCCACAACCAGAATCTGGTTGGCGGTGTAGGCGCACACATACAATGTTGCGCCGTCCGGTGATGGCGCGAGCATCATCGGCGAAGGGTAGGTATCAGCAGTCGCGTAAAACGCGCACGTTAACAACAGCGCCGCAACAATACTGCCGCGCGCCAAAACTCGATAGTTCATTCCATGACTCCTTGGTTATAGCGGGCCGCGACAACACCGTCCTGTTGTCGCGTGGGCGCCGCCCGTTTCTCCACACATAGTACACGAAATCCCACATTGTATACACGTTGCCAGGGTTGATACGCAAGGCGATAGGATGCGCTCGCGCGATAAGGGCGATCATACCATGAACCGCCGCGAACCACCCGGAGCGCATCCGACTCGCGCGCGTTGCGTCCGTCGTTGTCCCGGTAGGGATACGGGCGGTATGCGCTGCGCGTCCACTCCCAGACATTTCCATGCATATCATACAACCCCCAGGGGTTGGATTGGTAGGAACCCACCGGCGCGGGCAACAGCGAACCGTCGTTATAGCGTGTGTCCCGTGGAATCCACGCGTCGTAGCGGTTGGGATTCTCGAAGGGCGCGAACACGATGTAGGGATTGCTCGCGAACTGTTCCATGGTTTCGTCGGACAGGTTGGCATGCGTTGAATAGTCGCTGTCCTGGTCGCCAAAATAGAAATGCGTGTTTGCGCCGGCGCGGCAGGCGTATTCCCACTGCGCCTCGGTGGGCAGCGTGAAAAGAAGTCCGGTTTTTTCGGACAACCAGTCGCAAAAAGCCATGGCTTCGTGAAAAGACACGCGCACCACCGGTTGGTCGGGTTCGTTCAGCGGATACCCGTGAATGCCGAACTGATACCCGTATTTTGATTCCACGCCGCTGTCATGTTCGGGATCGAACAACGCATATTGCGCGTTGGTAATTTCGTGCGCGCCCATCCAGAACGAAGTGTTTATGTCCACAGTTGTCACGGGGCGCTCATCCTCGGGGCCGGTATCGCTGCCCATGTAAAAGCTGCCGGCGGGGATGCGCACAAGTTCTATCTCGTGTCCCTCGCCAAGGGAGACGCCCCGTCGTTCATTCGTAAATGCCGGCGCGTCGAGAGGCGGACGTTCTTCCCGAGACGCGCTCGTTTCCGGCGTGTCAGGCTTCACCCAGGCGCCGTCGCCAATCAACACGGGCGTGTCCGGGATGTACTCGAAGTCCACGTCTGTATTGGCGTATTTGTTGCGCAGCTCCCGCGCGCGACGCGCCACGGGCCCCACGCGCTCCTCGCCCAGAATCTCCGTCCACGTGCCATAGAAAGGCGCGTTCAAATCAATCCAGGTAATCAGGCGGTCCCAGGACTCGTCGTCCAGCGCGACCCCGTGATGTCCTTTGTCGAACATCTGCACCAGTTCAGTGAGACCCGCATGAAACTCCATGGGGTTTAACAGGTGGTAATCGCTTTCGATGCCTGGTCGGCGCACAAAACGATGCAGCTGCGCGTAAGACTCTGAGAACTTACCGGCGTAAGACGGGTCGCCCCGTCCGGAAATCTGCGAGTCCCAGTCGTCTATCATCACGTCGCCGCGCAAGTACGGGCGTTCTGCGGCGTCCCCTTCGCCATCGTGACACCCTACGCAATAACGGTCGAGCACGGGCTGCACCTCGCGTGCGAAGCTGAAGCCACGCTCGCGTCCGCGCCATGGGCGGATTGTCGCGGGCGCGTCGCGCATGGCCAGCGTCGGTTGCGACGGCGGCGCCATGTTCTGTTGTTCGTGACAGCCCACGCACGACAATGTTTCGCCGGGCATGGCCGTAAACCAGCTGCGCATCTGTTGCACGGCCATGCCGCGCGCGTCCAGCGGCTGCACGGCGATGGGCGTGTTCGCGGGCGCCTGAAAATAGGCCGAGCCGTCTTCCGCAACTGGCACGGTGCCGAGTACGCGCTTGATGTCCCACGGGCCGTCCATGCCGATGACGCCAAGCAATCCGCCCATGCCCCGGTAGCTGTAGGTATACGTGAAAAGGCGCAACGACTTGACCGTACCCGGCGGTACGCCGTCAAGGGCGCCGCCCACGTATAAATCAGAGAGATATACCCGCGCGTTGTCCTGCTCCAGGTCCACCCGGTCCGGCACAACCGGCGGTGTGGGACGGGGCCGCAGCGGAATCGGTTGAAACAGCACATAGCCTGGTTCCTCGCGCAACAGCAGCATGTTGTCGAACACATCCACCAGGTAGACGCCCCAGGCCGACTCGGGCGTCGGTTGCGCCGCCACAAGCAGGTATTTTTCGCTTAACGGCCACGGATGCAAAAATTTTGGCCATGAATCGTCCACCAGCCGGTCCTTGAAAATCGGTTCCACCTCCTGTCCGAAGCCGGGAATCCGCTGCACCACGCCGTCCGCCTCGCGACGGCCCAGCGCCGGGTCGAACAAAACCAGTTCGCCCATGCGCCGTACGCCGTGGTGCCCCGTAACAATGCCCGCCACCATGGTGTCATGCCCCGGCACGGGCCGCGCGTAAAAAATCGAGTTCGGCCAGTACGAGTTGCTCCCGTAAAATTCCATCTGCGCCGTGCCGTCCGGGTTCATCGCGAAAAGAAGTCGGCTGTTCGAGTGGGGCAGGTCGCTGTATTCCCAGCGCTGAAACAGTACGCGTCCGTCGTGCATCACCACGGGACTCCAGTTGTGATCCTGGTCGTAACACAGCTGGCGCAGCCCCGATCCGTCGGGATTGATAATGCACAGGTTCGCCACATTATCGCCGCCGAACACGCATGGGATGCCCGCGTAACAGGCGGTGGACGCGTAAATAATACGTCCGTCCGGGAGATAGCAGCCGTCGTAATTATCCACGTCCGGATCATCGTCCGGGGTCAGCCGCCGCAGTAATTGGCCGCGAATGTCGCTCTCCCACACCTGCCAGCGCCCATCAGCGTCGGGCATGGTAAACAACATCTTCTCCGCGTCGAAGTGAAGATCAATGTCGCCCACGAACACATCCCGGCGCGGTCGAAACACGGTGCGCAACGGGGCGTCCAAATCAGCCGGCGACAGCGCCATAATCCGGTTGTCGTAAGGGCCCGCAGGCAACGAACAGTTGCCCTGCCAGTTCGTGGGCAGCCCCAGCGCGTGACTGCGCGCGTCCCGGCGCAGCACGAGCAGTTCATCGAAGTCCAGCAACGGATTCGCAAGCAACGCTTCGCGTTGCAACGCCTCAAGCCCGGCGGCGTCTTCAGCCGCCGTGAGCGCATCAAGCCGCTCAAGATACGCTGCCCCGTTCGGATACGCCTCCGGCCAGGCGGCCGACAAGTCCTCGATGGCGCGTCGCAACGGGACGCCATCTACTTCCTGCGCCATCCCTGTCGCGCAAATAACAAAAAAGAGGATCAACGCGGCCGTCTGGAAAATGGGTTTGCTGCGCTTCATAAAAATGTCCTTTTGGTATAGTAAGCGAACCTCTTCCGCTACAGCAGCGGTGGCCGTCCAAAGTCCTGCTCTTTCCATGATCATACACAATCAGTAGGCCCATGTAGCAATAGCGTCAGACTAATAAAGTTTCATGGTTTACCGAAAACGTGAAACGTTATATGTGGCTGTCCCATCGCTTTTGCCGTAATGGCATCCATCAAATTGTCGTCTCAGACGCTTTTTATCTGTCTGGAACGACCTTGTGCGGATTCTTTCATAAGCCTATTCAAATTTAAATTCAAAATACAC
>SLFT01000517.1 GCA_007124105.1 Candidatus Hydrogenedentota bacterium
ATCCGATGCACCGCTTGAAACATCCAGGAATACGCCGCATGAAGGTTTCCCGGTCGGACAGAAGCGAACGCCGCAAAAGCCGCACTGTTGTGGCGGCGTTGTTGTTGGCAACACTCGTGGCGGCAGTTGGGTTGCGCGTCATAACAGGCTGTCTGCTGAACACGGAACGGCTCCGGTCGGAACTTGCAGCAAGACTGCAAGAACGTGTGGGTGTGCCCGTGCAAATTGGCCGGGTGGCGGCAACCCTGTTTCCGTCTCCCGGCGTTGCGCTGCATGATGTGCGTATTGGCGATGATGATGTCTATTTGCGGATGGATGTCTGTCAGATACCCATTGATATGCGCTCCCTTGCGCGGCGCGAACTGCGTGTGACTGCCGCACACGTGAATACCGTGGAAATTCGGCTCCCCGGACAACCTCAACATGCAGCAGAACACCTGGCCGCATGGATGGCCCGCCTCCGCGACCGGCCACAAGGGCCGACCACTACCGCCTGGCGAGGGATCAGCATGGATGTCCAAACGTTTGATGTGCGGCAACTACGTTTGTTGCTGGACGATGGGTTGACAGCGACAGGAACAGCGCGCATCAAGAATGTAACCGGCCCTCAGGTTGAGATAGCGGTCATAGCGTCCCTGGCGGCCAAAGACGCGCAGCTTAGTGGAACGCTGCACCTTGAACGCCGCGCTGGACACCCCCTGGCGCTGACGGGGCAAGCGCTTCTTGAAGCCCACGACACCATAGATATTCCTCATACTGACACGCCGCTGCGTCTTGCGGCGGACGCGCATATCGCCTTTTCCGGGTCCAGCCTTGATGACATCGCATTCGAAATGGCAGGCAATGCCGCCATTGAATATCTGGACACGAAAACAACAGGGACAATAGCGGCAAAGGCCTGGTGGCAACAAGCGGCGTTTATCATCAACGACCTGAACTGGCAGTCGCCGGGCCTCTCAATCATGGCCGATGCGACACTGCCGATACATGAACAGGAACCGGCGCTGCGCGTATACCATGCTGTCCTGGAACCGCCCCTCGCCCAGTTGGCGCTCGACTGGTTTTCCCCCCGAGGCATGCGCATCGCGACTACCCCCGACGCCGCCATTACAGTTGACAACCTGTTGACTGGAATCACGCTGGAAGGACTGCCGCGGCTGGCGTCGGGCGCCGTTACGGCCTCCGGGTTGACGTTGTTGAACGGCGCGGGCGAAACGCTGCTGGACGGCCTGCGCATAGCCGCGGAAATAATGGAAGGCCGTATGTTTGTACAGGAAGCGGCAGCAAGCGGTTGGACGGCGAGCGGCTGGATTATGCCGGACGTTGCGGCGCGCACCTTACGTTTTGATGCGCAGGCAGTGGGGCACGTGGATACACAACGATTAGAACTGTTTTTTCCGCGTTTGTCGCAACAGATGGAGACCATATCCGGTACGGTTGAACTCACATCAATTACCGGCGTCTATAACCTCGACAAGCGCGCCTTTGTCGCGCCCTATTGCGAGGGAACGCTGTCTAACGCGCATATATCCTGGTACAACGCGGATGCCGTTGCGCCGGTCGTTGTGTCCGGTCTCGATATCGCATTCCGGTACGAAAACGCTGTCGCTCATATTGACGAAGCGCGTTTTGGCGACAGCCTGCTTGCGGGCATGATAACGTTGGACGCGGGGCGCCCGCCCCAGCTCGATGTAACTGGCGTATTGTCCGTGGCCGACATCCCCCAGGCCGTCTTGCCGCAGGGTATGCCTATTTATCATCTTTCCGGGCGGCTGATGGATGCGGCCATTACCATGCCCCTTGGCGGCAATATTCTTAGGCAATTGACGTTGGCAGGAACGCTGCGCGATGTCGGCGCACGAATACAAAGCCAGTCATGGCCTGACGCGTTGAGCGGTGTAACCGGAACGTTGTCCATGGAAAACGCTGTTGCGCAATTTGCGCTGACGGGCAACTCGGAACGGCTGGGCGGACTTCGTTGTGAGGGTGTATATTCCTTGGCGGCGGGCCATGCGTCGGGCGAGCTAATGATGGACATGGGCACTGTAGCCGGCATGCTGCTGCCTGCCGCCGCCTGGCGTGTCCCCGCCACGGGTGTTGCCGGGTCACTCTATGGCCAGTCTGGGTTTGCCTTTGCCATTCAGCTGCCCGGCGCCACGAACGGCATGGGGAGCGTTGAACTACGTCGTCACGGCGCGCCTTTGTTGCATTTTTCGGGCGTACTGGGGCGCGGTGATGCGGGAGACGTCTACCTTCAGGAGCGAAGTTTGCAGGCAGAAGCGCCTTTGTCGCTTGTGGTGAAACATGTTGCCCTGCATATTGCTTCAGCGGGAATGACCGCGCCGCCTATTGAAACCGAGGGCATGCTGCAACTCCAGTATCAACAGGGGTACGCCCAGGCGCCGTTCCGGGTTGCTTTGGATGCCGCCTCATGCGCGGTGCGGTTGCATCCCTGGATTGAAAAGAAGCCGGGTGTTCCCTTGCGCCTTGTGATACAAGGCGACCGACAACCTGGCCAGACCATTGAACTGTTGCTGGATGAACAATCTATTGCTATCCACGACGACGGGACCGGCAACTATCAATGCCGGGACGCACACGTCGCCCTGGAAACGCTGCAACGGGTTGTGTCCGCTGATTTAAGGTTGGGCGGTGCGGTTAATCTTTCCTTCAATACCGCACCCTTACATATACAGGCAGAGCTTCTGGATGCGCGTGTGACGTTGCCGGAGAGTGGCGGTTTTGGTCCTGTGAACGGGCTGGTGGTCCACAATCCTGACCGTACACAGTTTCGCGACGTCTTCGTGCGCGGCGACGGCTTCGATTGCCGCGTGGACGCAACCTACGCTAATGGCGCATGGCAGGCCGCGCTTACGGGCGAGCGCATTGATATTAACCGGATGGCAGCGTTCAATGAAGCGTTGGCGCGGCTGCGCGGGCGGGAGTCGCCCCGTGAACAAGGCATGGTCATGCCGGATATTACCGGAACGCTCGATTTGCGCGTAAGCGACGTGATATACCGACGCGGCGCGATGCGCCAGGTGAGCACGCTGGTACAGTTTACGCCCGAGAGCATCGCCCTGGAAGACATATCGTTCCGTTTAGGCCGGGGAAGGGCAACAGGGCGCGCGCGCCTACAACCTGAGCATACGGGGACGCGTCGGCCCGTGGCGTGGTACATCAATCTGGACCTGGACGCGGTGGAAACGGCGTACGCCGAAAGGCTGTTATTTGATCACCCCCGCGACCTTGCCGGTATCGCGTCGGGTACGGTGGAAGCGCAATGGCCCACGGGTAAAGAGGGCTACCGCCGCATGGACGGCAAATTTATGTTGCGGCTGCGCGACGGTTCCCTGGGACGACTGGGTTTTGCCACCAGGCTCACCACGCTGCTGCGTAATCGGGAAGTGGTTTATCTGCGCGCGCCGTCGCTGCGCGATGAAGGGCTTACCTATGATACCGCCACAGTCGCCATCACCATGCGCGACGGACGCGCCCAGCTGGGCGATTGCACCGCAGTCAGCCGCTCCTATTCCATTAACGCCTCGGGACTGGTGGATTTTGCGCGCATGCACACCGATGCGCAAGTCGCGTTTAACGTGTTCGAGGGCGTGGCGGACTTGGTTGAACGGGTGCCTGTTATCGGGCCGACGGCAACCTCTGTCGTGCGCGACGCCACCACAATACGACTACGCGCCACAGGCTCTCCCTTCGATATCCGCTGGCAACCGGATGTACTGCCATAGGTCATATTTCTTCGCGGCGGCGATACAGGTATTCGGCGAGGGCATAATACATCCAGGCAACGCCCCACCGGGGATATGGTATAGACGAGACAAAAAACGGATGCCGTCGCGCCCAGGGCGCGCCGGTGGCGTCGTCTCGCAGACGGCGATGCGCCCAGCGCATCACCAGCAATGCCATGCCCTTGCCGCCCGGCATCATGGTGTCCAGCGCGACAGGACATATTACGCCTTCCGCGCAGGCCCGTATGTCCACCGGCCACGGGCCGCGTCCCGCCACAGGGCGCCCGTCTGGACGAATAAGTTTCCGGTAAAAGCCGACCCCCTTCTTGATCGCTTTCTCCACATCGGCGCGCGGCGACGCCTCATGGATATCGCGTAATGCCCGCAATACCGTTCCTGTATGATGGTGGTCCACCTGGCGCAGCGGCTTCGGTTCGTGTGGGTCGCCCGGGGCATAGGCGCCATAAGACCAGGAACCGTTCTCCCGCTGTTGGTCAAGAGAGAAACGCAGCGCTGGTTCTACTGCCTGTATCCAGGTTTCCCTGCCGATGCGGACGGCCGTGCGTATTACATGGGCGACTACAAGCAGATTCGAGTCGTGTATGCGCCGCGTATCAGCTGCGGCGCAGCCGAAGCACCAGGCCGGAAAGTCCGTCGCTTTGTCGCTTTTCAACCCGACCCGGGGGAGCGAATCCAGCATGAACATGGCAATGCGCCGCGCCGTGTCCAGATGGGCCGCGTCGCCTGTAATCTCGTGGGCCAGTAAAAATGCCTGGCCCGCAATGGCGCAGACCTCAGCGACAGGCGTATTCGCCGGGATATCATATCCAACACCGCGCATTGCGAAGGGATACCCCCAGCACACCCCTTCGTAGCCGGGAAGCGCCAGTTCATCGAGTTGGCGTAGACATGCAAGCCCGTTATCAAGATGCGTCTGGTCGCCCGCAACCTGGTACAAACGTAAATGGCCCAGTCCCACCAGCGCCGGCGCCTCGGCGTTCAGTGTCGGCGCAATGCCCAGCAGCCGACGGGACAGTCGGGGATACATATCGCATAGCAGCGACGACGTCCTGCGCGCAAACGGATACCGTTGCAACCGCAGCAGCAGCGGATGCGCTTTTATGTCAAAGGGATCGTAGCCTGTCAGCCCGTGATGGTTTATCCAGATATGCAACTGCGCGATCCATTCCTGGGCCAGATGAATATCGGGTTTGTTCGACAATTGTAACGGCATGGTTATTACACAACTCGATTCAAAACATAGCGTATATGCCCCTGACACGCGAATAGTTTGCCAGTAACGCCATTGTGCTTTCAAACGAGAAGCTGTTCCGTATTCTGCTGCGAAATGTGATAACATGCTCCCTTATCCCAACCTGAGTGGAGCGTGTTATGGATGTATTGAAACGTGCGCTGTCCCCAAACCTGTTTGACGACGCCGGAATAAGGCGCTACCTGTTTTTTGTGAGCGCAACCTTCTGGGCTCTTATTTTTCTCGCTTGGCTTGGATATCCCGCCGAGAACAGGTATTCGATCATGACCCATACCTTCAGTTTCCTGGGCAGTTGGGAGACCAAGCACAGCCCGCACTGGTGGTGGCTGTTCACGCTGGCCATGATGTTCTGGGGCGTCACGGGGATTCCGTTGGCGTTGTATATTCGACGCCGGTTCAGCGCAGTGTCCGGTTGGGGCGCCTGGCTGGGCGCGGCGTTGTTCTTGCTGGGCTTTGTGAATATTGCGCTCGTGGGCGTGTTTCCAGACGTAAAGACGGTGCTGCCCGGCAACCTGCGCATGACGGACATTCATGCAAGGGTCGCTGTTTTGGCGGCGGCGGGATTTATCCTGGGCATCAGCTGGCATGGACTGTTGTTGTTGAAGGATTGGCTGGGCGCGACTTTTTTCGGCGGCGACCGGCAGTTGGCGCGCCGCGCGTTTATCGCGCCCTATCTTTTCTGGATGAGCATAACGGGTGTAGCCGCCTATTTCCTGATCAAGTGGGAATTTGTCTATGCCGAGAAAAAGGCGGCGGCCCAGGCCGCGGGAATCCCCATCGGCAGTTCCTGGTCCGAAGCAATGAACACGCGCTACTCCTTTCCGCTCTGGGAGAATGTGCTCATCTACATGTTGTTCATTTTTCTGGTCTGGTTCACATTGATTTTATCGGGGGAAAGCAGGCGTGATGGAAGTACGAAGCGTTGATAAGCAGTGGGACGCGTATAACAATATCGCGTCTGGACGCGCTATGACAACGGCAACACAGGTTAACCGGCTCACGCGTGTAAACGGGGAACCCCATTATGGATGTGAAATGGCGCCATCACCTTTTTCCGAGAGTGCTCTTCCTCGGTTATGGTCTGCTTGTTCATAAAGCACTCTCGCGTCCTTGCTGATGAGGGAAAAGAACACCGGCATTTCTTCTTTAAATATCAAATCCACGGGCACGTCTACGACGGATTCGACTTCCCCATCGGCGCGCCACTGACAGCCAAGGGGAATGCCTTCCACCGCGAGGTCAATATCGCACGCATGCTCAGGAGCATGGGCAAAACTGCCAAACAACAATATCCGGCGCGCTCCCAAGGCACGTAATGTAGCAACAACTTTTTCCAGTTGTTCCGTTGATACTGTCATAAAATGAATTCCTTTCTCTTCTCTGCGCGCCGCTGCGTTTGTTTTTTTTAATTCAACGCAGAAACGCAGAGAACCGCAGAGGTTCGCAGAGAATTCAATTATATGTTACGGTACAGCAAGAAAAAAAAGCGCCACTACCGTTTCCGACGAGGTCAGGCAGTCTGAATCTATACGGGTTGTTGCGTCACGCGGCGCAGGTTGTGGCGGCGCGGATGCATACCTGTTCTGGGCTCAGTTTCAGGATGAACCCGCGCTTTGGCACGGTGCTGATGAGTGTTTTGTATTCGCTGTTCGCGGCGGCGATCCGTTTTACGAGCATACGTTTCTGATAGTGCATCTGGTTGTCTTCCACAATGACGTCGCCCCATACGTCGCGGTAAATGTCCTCGTAGGGGATGCATTGTCCTGCTTGCATTGCCAGCGTGCGCATGAGTCGGTATTGTTTGTCTTGCAGGGGGATAATGCGTCCATCCAGTTCTATCCGTCCGGGTCGGGCGTCGTCCACAACCAGCAACGGCGCGACGTCGCGACGCTCGCGCTCCTCCTGCGCTTGCAGTGTACCCGCCGCCCAGCGTTTTACTGTACGCGCCTGGGCGGCGGTCAGCCACTGTGCGAGCGTATCTTCGGGTGTGTCGCGCAACCGTGTTGGCGCGGCGAGTCCCGCCGCCGCAAGCCGTAGCAGCGCGCCCCGTGACGCGTCCGGGACAACCCGCGCCGCCGGCACCAGTTCCTCGCCCACGCCAAAACGCAGCCGGTCGGCGAAGGCGCGTACCGCCTCGGCGAAAGTGTCCCGCAGCTGTCGCGCGTCCGCGAGCGCGGCGGCAGCGTCGGCCAGCCAGGACAACTGGTTTGCAGCGTCGCGAATTTGCCCCGCGGCAATGTCGTATTCCCCTTCGATTTCGTGGAGCGGCGCCTCCTCGGTCCAGGCCTCGAGGAACAGCGCCGTTTTAATGGCGCGGGCTTCGTCGTAAAAAGGCGCGATACGACAATTGCGCAGCCGGTTCAGGGGCGTGTCCACATCCAGGGAAAGGGGGGCGGCGCGCTTTTTCAGCAGTCCTGGATAATCGGCTGTCTCGTATTCGCGCCGGGACAAGGCTACCTGCCGCAGCCGCGCGTCAGGCGCAAGGGCCAGTGCGACCAGTAGATCGAGGGGATGCCAGTCGCGCCGCTCGGACAAACGCAGCCAGTGCAGCAGCGCCCGCGTACAAGCCAGCGACAGTCCCTTGGTCGCCGTTACCCGGCCTGCCGGCGTCGCTTCGAAGCACAACGTTTCCAGGTCGGTATCCGCCGTTGCCGCGACTTCGGCCCCGTCCTCGGCAACAGCGCGCACCATGCCCGCGTCCAGACAACGCCGTACCGACGCGCGGATGCGGAACCGGATTTCCTCGGTGGCGCGGTCGCCATCCCACACCTGCCGCGCGGCCAGGGTTTGCCCAAAAAAATCGGCCAGCGCGGTCACGGTGCGACAACAACGCGACGCGATCAGCCGCAATGTATGGTCATCGAGTGGCGCACGGGCCAGCCGGGAACGCACAGGTTCGCGCCGTCCCTGGATGTAACGACGCCACAGCGCGTCCCGGTCAAAGGGCGACGCCGCCACCAGAATGGCGCGACCGGCGCTGTCCCCGGCGTCTTCCGCGCCGTAACGTCCCGCGCGCCCGCTCATGTTCTCGAATTCCGCCTGAGAAATGGGCGCACGCCACGGCAGATCGAGGCAGGGATCGTAAATCCATTTATCCGCGCTCAGAAATACGGTGCGCGTCGGCAGGTTCATGCCCGCCGCCAATGTGCCTGTGGCCAGCAGCGCCTTCACTTCGCCCGATCGGAACGCCGCCTCGACAATGCGTCGTTCTGTCGGCAACAGGTCGGCGCTGTGGAAGGCGACGCCGGTCTCGAAGGTCTGCAACAGTAAATCGCGGGAACGGGTCGGTTCGCAGTCGCGCAGGCATTCAATCGCCTCGGCGGCAGCGGGCAGCGACAGCCGCCGCCCAAGCAACTCGGCGCCGCGCCATGCCTCGCGCCGGGCTTTCACAAAAATCAGGCACCGCTCGCCCGACTCCGCAAGCCGGCCCACATTGGTCATCACCTCTTCCCAGGGCGTGTCGCCGTGGGACGGGGTTAATGCCTCTTCGCCCTCGTCCTGTTCGTTATGGCCGCGATAACGAAACACGCCGTCGTGCAATACCCCGTACCGCAATTCCACGGGACGGCGGCTATGCTCCAGCAGTCGCGCATTCAACCAGGACGCCGGCTGTTCCGCCGCGCCCAGCACTGCCGACAGACCGATAACGCGCACGCCCGCCATGCGCAGTCGCGTCAGCAGCGTCTCCACCGCCGGACCCCGTTCCGCGTCCGACAACACCTCCAATTCGTCCGCCACCACCAGCGACAACTCGCGCAGCCGTTCCGGACGCGCCGTCGCCAGATGTTCCAGTTTCTCGTATACCGCCACCGCAATATCAAACGCGCCACGATCAAAGGCATCGTCAAATTCGCGGCGGTCTCGGGTGCATACAATTACGCGCAGACCGTATTCGCCATAGCGCGCGCGCAGCGCCTGATACTTCTCTTCGGCCAACGCCTTCAGCGGCAGCAGGTACGCTGTCTTGCCTCGTTGCAGCGCCGCATGGACCGCCGCCATCTCGCCGATAAACGTCTTGCCCGAACTTGTCGGCGCCTGCACAAGCAGGTTGCCATCGCCGAACAACCCATATTCACGTACCGCTGTCTCCTGCAACGGCAATAGACGTTCCCCCTGTCGTTCACGCCACAACGCCGCAATCTCCGCCGACGCGCCATATCCAATCAGCTCCATGGTATCCATCATATCGTCTCCTCTATTCCGGTCGCCCCCATGGCGACGGCTCATGCTGTTTGTGCATAGTATACTGAAAAAGTTTTCAGTTGTCAAGAACGGAGGCTGTGGATAATCGGGGGCAGGGACAGCGACAGCGCAGCACGATTTCGTGGATGAAGGTGTTTCACAATGTAATTATTGAAACGAGCCGGCGTTTTCCCTATCCCTGCTGAGTATAAAAATTGACAAACAAGTTTTTCTTGTGTATCATAACCACTCGAATATGTAAAGAGTACACGGCAAAGCTCGGCATTGCTTACAACCTGAAATTATACGAGGAATCGCAACTTATTTTGCAGTGCGCAAGTCGTACTTACGCTTTTCCTTTCAGGGTGGCTTGCGCCATGAGGATGTGCGCGCCCACTTGAAATGCTATACGCGGGAAGGCAGACGCATGATTGTCGCAAAAAAAATACGCGCCGGTAAAAGCCATTCAAGGAAGTGATATACAAGGGTGCCTCCGAGACCCTGGTCTACGAGGTGTTGACGAGGAGCGGACGTTATGGAAAAGACATTGATGGGCTATCTGACCAGTCCCACGTGCTGGCTGGTTGTGCTCGGGTCTTTTCTGTGTACCCTTGTATTGACGCCCCTGGTAATATGGGTGGCCCATAAAACAGAGACGGTCCGCAAAAGCGGTTATCGGCGCATCCATCACCACGACACGCCGCTGATGGGCGGTATCGCCATTGCCGTACCTTTTATTGTCGTTACGTTGCTGGCCACCACCAATCTTACCGGCGTATTTCGCAGTACCGGGGCTGACGCGCGCTTTTTCTATCTTCTTGCCGGCGGCGCCGCCACCATGGCGCTGGTCGGCCTGATGGACGACACTATCAAACTGCGCGCGCGCTATAAACTGCTTGCGCAGATTCTTGTGGCCCTTGTTATCGCCCTTGGCGGCGGCGCGGTGGGTTCGGTCGAGATTCCGCTGCTTGGTCGGGTTTCATTCCAGGGCTGGCCCGGGCTTGGCGTGTTTGTGGCCGTGTTTTGGATCGTGGGCGTCACCAACGCCGTCAATCTCATAGACGGGATGGATGGACTTGCCACGGGCGTATCGCTGATCATGGCGCTGGCCCTGGCTGCCATCGCCGGCATCAACCGCGACATGTCCATTGTCATCCCCTGCATCGCGCTGGTCGGCAGTCTTGCCGCGTTTCTTATCTTTAACTGGCACCCCGCGAAGATTTTCCTTGGCGATACGGGAAGCCTGTTCCTGGGGTTCACCCTCGCCACCATTGCGCTTTTCGACTCACAAAAGACAGACAGCAGTGTCATGCTTCTGGCGGCTATACTCGCGCTGGGGGTGCCTATCTTTGAAACGTTTATTTCCATGGCGCGCCGGTACCTGGGCGGCTTTAACATGTTCGTTGCCGATGACCAGCACACCCATCATCGGCTATTGCGACAGGGCTTTACGCAGCGACAGGTGGCGCTTATTATGTACGCCGTCGCCTTCGTATGCATGATCGCCGCAATCGTTCAGTCGCTGCCTCACCGAAACGCCACACTGTCCGCGTCGTCCATGATAATTGAAGCAATCCCCTTTGTGACCATCCTGTTTATGGCCGGCTATGTGCGTTCGGTCATATACAAATTGAAAAAAAGGACCGATACCAAACGGAAACTGACGCTCGCCAAATACATGGGCATGCGTCTCGGACACGGATCGGTCAACGGACAGGCCCAGAGAATGCTTTCCATGATTTGCGACGAATTTGATCTTGACGCCTTGTCCGTGTGTTTCTGCGGCGACAGCCCCAGCGGCGTCATTCATCAAACGACCGCTCTGGACACGGACAATATCCAGAGCCGCATCGGCCACTTCACGCTCAACGGCAACAGTAAAACACCTATTGAGGTGCGCTATGTACACAACACTCTTCCTCACGAAGAGGACAAGCACACTACCAGCGTATGCCTGAGCAGCATCTTCAAGCAAGCCGTACAGGACCACATTATCGGCCCCGACGAGCACAGAATCCCGCCATGTCAGGCGCCGGACGCCTTTATAATCTGCGACAACAAGAACCCGGCATTGCGCGAAGAGTAAGCGCTCGGGTTTCGAGAACTCCGCGCTGGGTCAGCCTCATTATACTTTCTGTGGTATCATAGTATACATCTCACTATAACAAGGAATCATCGCCATGCTATCTCCGTCTTTTTTCCGACGCCACAAGATTTTGACCGCTTTGGGTATTGTTTTTATTGCAGCGACACTGTTTTTTTTCTCGTTGCGACGCGGGCCGTACCACAATTACGAACTCGATTTCACATTGCCTGCGCCCGATACGGGAGTAGCGCCGGGCCGGCTTGAGGTGGGTGTCGCCGTCCGCGATATCACACCCGACATGAGTCAGTACGACACGTGGGAGGACACGACAGGAACGGGCAGATGGGATCGCAAGGAAGACCGTATTATCAAGCGTACGGATTCCAGGCGCTTCAAACCGGCCTGGATGGCAGGGTTTCAGGTTTGGCGTCCCGCCAAGGGTGTAAACAATGAGCAGTGGGTGCGCGCAATTGCGTTGCGCAACAACGGCGTCACGGTGGTGATGGTTACCATTGACAGTGTTGGTATCTACCATAACGACTATATCACCATCCGCAACATGGTGTCTCCAGCGCTGGGCATTGACCATATCATGTTTTCCGCCACGCACAGCCATTCCACCATTGACACCATGAAACTCTGGAGCGGCAATATCCCCGTGCTTGGCTATGACGACAGCTACATGAAACTGTTACAGGCTCAGGCGAAAGAGGCTATTGAGGAAGCCTATCATCATTTAGCGTCTGCCGACATGCACTATGTGACAGTCGAGGTGCCCGAAGACGGGTTTATCAACGACTCACGCAAACCCATAGTCTTTGACAAGAACATGTATCTGTGGCGTTTTACCCGTCCTGGAACCGACGAAACCATTGCCACAATGGTAAATTGGGGCAATCATCCCGAGGTGCAGGACGGGAGCAACCATTACATCAGTTCCGACTTCCCGCACTGGCTGCGGCTTGGTCTCGAGGAAGGCGTCCCCGCGCCAAACGGTGTGGAAGGGTTTGGCGGCGTGTGCCTTTATTTCCAGGGCATGATAGGCGGGCTTATGAACCCATTGCGCATTGATGTGCCCCACCGCGACGGTGTACGCGTGTTTACGGAGCGCACGTTCGAAAAAACAGAAGCGCTCGGGTATAACCTTGCCGTCATAGCGGCCAATGCGTTGCGCGGCGACGAAGTGCGATACAATGAAGACCCCTTCCTGAGCATTTCGGCGCGCACCATCAAGGCGCCCATGGCCGGGTTGTTCCGATACGGGATTATGTTGGGGCTTATTCACCAGGGATATTATTGGGGCGGCTACGCAAAGACGGAATTAAACGTGTTGCGTATTGGCGATGTCCTTGTGCTGACAGCGCCCGGTGAAATCTATCCCGAGATAGTAATCGGCGGCATCGAAGCCAAGCCGGGTCGTGATTTCGAGATACCGCCCCAGGAAGTGCCGCCGCTGATGGACGAGATGACCCGCCACGCCGGCCAGGCTTTTGTGGTGGGGGTTGCCAACGACGAAATTGGGTATATCATCCCGAAAAGCCAGTGGGATACAAAACCGCCCCACGTTTACGGCGACAGACCCCAATACGGGGAGGGCAACTCTGGGGGCCCGGAGGTTGCGCCTGTCATTCACCGTTATTCCCTTGAAATGCTTCAAGCAATGAACCGGAGTTTTGACGCGTTGCCGCCTCGTAACGCGGAAGCGTCGGTCGCGCAACCAACCGGTCTGCCCTTTATCGCTTCGCCACAAGATAATTAGCCCCAGACGCTTCATGCCACTATCATGACAGAAAGGACATACAAGATGCGGCCTATTACTAAGGCGATGTCGCGTAAAACGCCAGTTTCTGGTGGGCGTACAGCGAACCCTGGGTCTTCTTCGAGGGCTTTCTCATGAGCGCGATAAGGGCCTCACAATGGTTGTCGTTGTTGGAGCGGCCCGCCACGTTGCGTCCATTGTCGGATATTTACGGTTCGGACGACGCGCTGCTGGATGAGCGGGCGGCATTGGCGCGGCGTACGCTCGAGGCCTTCAGGGACCGGTTCGGCGATTTGCCCGTGCGTTTGTTCCGCGCGCCGGGCCGCGTCAACTTGCGGGGCATGCATGTGGACACCCATGGCGGTTTTTTGAACTTGATGACGCACCAGCGCGAGGTAATGCTGGCGGCGGCAGCCGCAGATGGGCCGACCAGTGCGCTGGCGAACGTTGTCCCGGCCTTTTCGGAGACGGTGTTCAATCTGGACGAAGAACGTCGGGGGCCTGCGTCGAATTGGGCGTGGTGGGACGTCATTGCCGACCCCGCTGTGGCCGCGCGTTCACGGGCGCGGGCGGCGACGCCGGAAACGGCGTGGGCCAACTATTGCATTGGCGCGGCGCTGCGTGTTGCTCACGAATATCCTGATTCGCCCCCGGGTGGATTAAAAATCATGGTACACAGCGACTTGCCGCGCGGCGCCGCGTTGAGTTCATCGGCGGCGTTGAGTGTGGCAGCGCTGCTTGCCAGCGCCAGTTACGCGGGTCATACGCTCGCTCCTGAGCAGATAATTGCCGCCGAACAGGATGTGGAATGGTACGCGGGCGCGCGGGTCGGCATGAGCGATCAGACGGCGATTGTGCTGGGGCGTCCGGGAATGTTGCTGAACATCGCGGTGTTTCCCCGCGACTTCACGCTGGACAACGCGCGATATGTTCCCTTTCCCGCTGCGCTTGATTTGCTGGTGGTGGATTCGCATACAAAACGGACGCTCAGCGGCGCGCACCGGCTGCAATACACGCTAAATCGTTTTGCCTATTCCATGGCGTTGACAGTGCTTCAGGCGGAATTGGTGCGGTCTGGCTGGTCGGTGGACGCGGCGCAACAGTTGGACCGGCTGTCCCGGATTACGCCGGATGCGCTGGGCGGCGCCGCGGTGTTGTACGAACTGCTGCAACGCATCCCGGAAACCATCAGTCTCGAAACGCTTCGTAAACGGTACGCGCCGCCAGAACTCGACAGTGAATACGTCCGCTATTTCGGGGAGGGCGACGCCGCGGATCGGCCGCGGCGTATTCCGCTGCGCGGCCCGTTGTTATTCGGTATAGCCGAGTCCGATCGGGCCCGGGTTTTCCCCGACGCGTTGGCGTCCGGCGACTACGAGGAAGCGGGCATGTTGATGAACGTGGGACATGACGGCGACCGCGTACGCGTCGCGGGAGACGCTCCCTATGTCTCAGAAATCAGCGATATGGTATTGGAAATACTGGCGCGAGACCAGGCCCCTGTTGTCTTGCAGCCCGGCGCGTATGGCGCGAGCAGTCCCGCCCTGGATATGCTGGTGGACGCGGCGCTTCATGCGGACGCGCTGGGCGCATCGCTTACCGGCGCGGGCATTGCCGGAGCGGTGCTCGTCTTGTGTCACAGGGAACACAGCTCCGCCATTCGTGTTGCGCTGGCCCGCATATTGCAAACAGAAGCCTACGCCCGCAGCGCAAACCTGGCCGCGCCCCTTGACGAGGATACCGCCGATAAGGCGGTAACAATTAATCACAGCGTGGCGGGCGCATGCGAGGTATGCCTGGACAGTTAACAAGGGTGGATACGTCTACAGTGTCGCGCATCTCTTGATTTCCACGGCGTTCAGTTTCGCTTCACCCACCCTACAGTCCAATTTTGAGTTCTATTGGTAGACAGTTACAAAAAAAACAAGAAGGTTCGCGCAACGACAGCGTCGTATAGGAGGTATGGGACTTATACGCAAAAAGACCGGCTTTACTTCTGGGTTGTGGGCGCTACCCCTTTCGATTCTATTCCCACCTTGGCTCCTGCCTTCCCATAAACCATTGTGGCGTGTGGCGGCAGATTATTTTCTGTTGTGTCACGAATTACCGGCGGCTACACGACGCATGGAGTACACGGTAATAGTTGTTCCGGGCATGGGGCTTTGATGAATCAGCTGGAACCCGAAGCGCTCATAAAACGGTACATTGCCGCTGCTGTGTGTGTTTACAAAACAGGGGACGCCTTCTTCATCGGCCTTGTCCAGAACAGGACGCAGCAGGCTGGCGGCTATCCCCTTGCCGTGGTGTTCAGGCGCGACGCCGAGCGTGTCAATCTCCCAATGCGGTTCTGTCATAAAGCGTTTCATCCGCCCTACGGCGTCCAGGTGCGCCCTGAGCCCGCGCGCCTGCTCGCAGGGATTTAAGACGAAAACGACGGGAAGGAATCCAGCGCGCAGTTGTTCACAGATTCCCACGGACGGTCCCCGTTCAGGGGGATGCCATAGCGCCGCTCCGGAAAAATCGGGGGTGGTATATACGCTGCCGTGGGGGATCAAGACGCGCAGCCATCGCGTAAAAATCCAACGCATCTTGCGTAGCCGCGCTTCCCGTGTGCGAAAGACATAGCAACAGACGGGGTCTTCAACAAAGGCGCGAGACAAGGCGTCTCCGATGGTCTCGCATTTGTCCAACGGCGCCAGAATCGCTTCCATGAACTTCGATTCCCTTGTGTTATGGCAGGCAACCGGGCTATAGTTACCCGGCCCCGGCCCTTGATTTTTTTACGCGGAATATTGACTGGGACAGGCCAATGCGCATAAACTTGGAATTTGCGTCGAAATTTGCCACACTATAGGGGTGGAGGCGTCTTCTTTTCGTTCTGACAGACACCACGCATTCCATTATGACAGCAAGCATTATACTATGAAACGTATCCGGATATTACATACAGCAGACATCCATCTCGATTCTTCTTTTTCCACGCTTGGCGTGAACGCGCGCGCCGGCGCTGAACTGCGCGCAGCGCAACGGCGGGTGTTCGACAGCATCCTCGAACGGGCGCGCGACTGGCCGGCGGATATGGTGTTGATTGCCGGCGACCTGTTTGACGCGGGCGAACCGTGCGATGCCACTGTCGCGTTTGTAATGGAGGCATTGGAGCGTCTGGCGCCCATCCCGGTATTCATTGCGCCTGGCGATCACGACCCCTACAGCACTTATTCGCCTTACGCGCTGGCGCTGTGGCCGGGCAATGTAACCATATTCAAGCCGGGGGGATGGCAACGCTGGGAACACCCCGTTCATCCCCTGGTCATACATGGCATCGGCTGCGACGGCGTCAACACCTCTGGCGAATGGTTTCATGAATTACATGTAGACACGGACGATCGCGTTCATATTGCGTTGGCCCACGGCGCCGAGCGGACGCATCAACCGCCGTATGACGACAGTTTCGCGCCCTTTGACGCCGCCGACATTGCCCAGGACAACCTGTCTTATGTTGCGTTGGGCCATTTCCATGATCCTGTTGACGCAACCGGCGACGCTACAAGCGTGATGCGATATCCCGGTACGCCCCAGGGGCGAAATTTTCTGGAGCAGGGCGACCGCTCCTTTCTTGAGCTTGTGATAGAGCATAACGGCGTGGGGAAACCGACAGTTCAAGCAACGGCCATATCCTGCGCTGATATCGTTTTTGAGCGCTGTGTGTGTCGTATTTCGGCTGACCAGGGCGCACCGGCAATACTGGATGATCTTCTGGCGCGGATGAGCGGGGACGCATCGCATCGCGCGGTTCAAGTGCAGGCAACAGGCACAACATTGCCGCCGGCTTATGAAGTGATTGAGGCGCTGCGCGCGGAAGCGCGTCCCCATTTTGGTTACATCGAAATTATAGACGCCCTGGAACCGATGCTGAACCCGCCGCCCCTATCCACGCAACATACGTGTCTGTCGAAATTGAACAAAGCGATGGCAGAACGCATCGCGGACGCTTCCGACAAGGATGAGGCTGCATTTGAAGCGTACGCACGCGACCTGGTTGTGAAGGCGTGTCGCAGCCTTATGCTGCCGACCCATGATGCGGCGGAGCCGCTGTCATGATCATTCAGACGCTCACATATAAGACACAAAACGGCGACGGGGAAACCGCCACACATAGCCTGGGCGGCATGGCCCACGCATTACACTGCGCCGACGTCAATGCCGCGCGCAATTTGAGCCGTCTATTGCATCGCATCCTTGCCGCGCGCGCCGTGTATAACGCGTCCCCGCCAATCCAGATCGCCACCGAGATGCCCGGTTGCGGCGCATTAACGGCAACACTTGCCGCAGAACCGGATGACGCCCAGCATCATTATTCCCTCAGTTTGGCCGCGGACGACGAGACGCCTGAACCCATCGGCGCGGATTTACTGCTTCTTTCCCTGCATGAGATGTTGGAAGAAGACTACGATTACGCGCGTATCGCCCGTGAAATGGCGGCCATCGTAGATACAGGCAACAGCCAGCATGATTTAATCGCCGCGCTGGCGCGACTTGACGCTTTTACCGCGCGCGTCGGTCGCGATAGCGACGGAAACACGCCGCTGGCGCGGGCGCGGGTACGGTTGGCGTCTCTGAAGAAGGAATACGAAGCGGCGGAATCGGCCCTGCGACAAGTCAGGGAACATGCCCGCTCGCTGGAGACGCTTCGCGACCAGGTGGACGCCTGTCGCCATGAATACGACCAGACCGAGAGACGCCTGGGTGCGTCCGTGTTGGGACAACTTGCCGACAGTTTGGAACGTCTTGAAGCGCTGGAGCGCGACATTGAAGCGGCAAGAAGCGGCAAATGCCTGGACTCCGACGAGGCCGCGGCCATCCAACGGGCCGAAACCCAGACCGAAACGGCGCGTTTGCAGGTGGAACGCACCCGGGAGGAACTGCGAGCAATCACGGAAGAGATTGAAGCGTTGCGCGGCGTCATCGCGAACCGGACCGAGATGTCTGATGGCGCCCCCGAAGAAATGGAGCAACTGCAGCGACATATTCAAAGCGGCCAAGGGCGGATAACGGAGTTTAACGCGCGCCTGGACGAAGTGAATAACCAGATAGGGACGTTGGACGCGCAAATAGCGGAGGCGCAGGAACAATTGACCGCGCTGCCGGATTTCAGCCGTATTGCGCCCAATCCCACTGACTGGCTTAACCAGCTTGCGCGTTCGTTTAAGACCGCCCTGGGCGTACGCGACGCCGAGGAAGAGACGCGTGACGCGCTACGCGAGGAATTGGCCAACTTGCGCGTTGAGATAGCCGGCGACGCGGCAATCTTCGAGAGCAGCGCCAATTTCGCCGAGGAATTATTGGCGCACCAGAACGCGCGTCAGCATTGGGAAACCCGAAGTACGCAGATTGGCGAAGAGATAAGACAGAAGCGCAGCCAGCACGACGAACAGGTGGCCAGCATGCCGGGACTGTTTCTGCTCAGTCTGGGATGCGCCCTTTTCCTTTCACTGTTGTTGGGCGCCTATGTGGGGCTTCAAAAGGCGCCCATTTTAATACCCGCTTTTCTGATGCTCCTGTCCATACTGTATTTTTTAACACAACTTCTGCTGACGCGGGCGCGGGTCATGCGCCTGGCGCGTAGTATAGACAAATGTCAGTCGGAACTCGATATGATGGGCAGTGGCGAACAGGGCGAGGTGTCGCAGATTGACCGGCTGATGACGCGGGCGGACTGTGGCACAGCGCGTGAGCTGGAAGCGCGTTACGACCGGTATCGGGAATTGCGCGCGAAGATTGAAGAGCTCGAGACGCGATTCGCGCAACAGGAGGAACACTTGCGCGAGAGCGAAGAGCGCATCCCTAAACTGTTCGAGCGGGTGCGCAGCACACTTGAGCAGGTGGAAGAGCCGCCCGAGGACGAGGATGACATAGAAAATGCCGTGGGTCGCGCCATCGCCAAATATCAGGTGTACCGCGAGACCAAGCGCCGCCTTGCCGACCTCCGAAATCAGCATCAGGGGCTGCTCGGTCGCAGACGTTTCCTCGAAAGGGAACTGGCGACGACCCGGGAAAGTTTGCCCGAAACGGAGAAGCAGTTGCGCGAAATCATGCGGAACAATGGCTTTGCCGACGAAGGGGACTATCGTGATATCAACGCCGCATTGACTGCGTACTACCGCTATCTTGACGCGATAGAGGAAAATACAGGCCGTGTAAATACGTTGACACGGACCCTACAATCTCTGGAGGCGCGTCTGCCTGAGGAGGAAGCGGCGCTGGCGACATTTACAAGCACGCTTGAAGCATTGCTGGCGCACGCGCAATTCGATTCGCCGGACGAGGCGCGCGCCGCTGCGGCAAACACAATGGCCCTGCGCGATATGGAAAGGGAAAAAGCGACTATTGAACAGCAGCAGGAAAGTGTGCTGCAGGGCCGCCCGGTACAGGTTTGGCACAAACTCGCGGGCGACGCGGTAATTGACGACGATGATCGCGGCCCGGAACATTACGCCCGTGAACTCGAAGCCATCAGGCAACAGCGGGAGGATGCGCTGCAACAGTACCGGGCACTGTTCCAGAAACGACAGCAGGCGCTTGCGGCTCACAAGCCGCTTTGCGAAATAGCAGAAGACATGGCGGCGCTCGAACAACATATTGCCACACTGCGTCGCGATGTGAGCGCTGCCGCGCATGCCGGCGCTCTTACGGAGGAAAGCCTGCGTACATGGCGCGCGCGTCACAGCAGCGCCATTGCCGAACGGGCATCGGAAATTCTGGCTGTACTGGGCATTGACGCGCGGATGCGCCTTGACCTGGATCCAAACGACGCGCCCAGTCTCGAGGCTGCTGTCGAGAATGACCATGCAGCAGCAACGCCGGCAGTCCTGTCGTTGGCGCTGCGATTTGCTGCCGCCGAAATGCTCGTCGGTGGCGATGGCGCGCCGCCGCTCATTGTTGACGCCACCCTTCAAGGCGCGCCATTGCCCGCGCCGCCAGAAAAATTCGTCGCTGCCATAAAGGAAATAGCAACAAGCCGGCAGGTACTGCTGGTATTTGAAGACGACGCTATCGCAGACGCCGTTTCCAAACTGGAAATGCAGAAGACGTCATTTTGACCGATAAGGATGCAAAGGCGCCTCGCGCGCTTTGTTTTTGCGTTTTACGTAATGCATAAGGCGGCGTTTATTTTTGCGCCATAAAGAATATACTGTCAGGCAGAATGGTGGGTTTCGCTTCGCTGCACCACACTATCTACAGTTCACTTTTGAAGTTTATTGGCAGACGGTTACGAATATACATTGCTATAGTGTGAATATAGCTGTTACAAACTCCCTTGAAGAGGATGCCACTGCAAGCAGGGACACGATGGATTCTGTCAGGAACAACAACGAGATGCGGCCTTTTCCTCTTGCCATGAACGTACAGAGGGCGGCCTCCCGACTTGGCTTCGACTGGCCTGATATCACAGGCGTATTCGATAAAGTGGCCGAGGAACTGGCTGAATTGCGCGACGCCGAGCGCAGTGGCGACAACGACCACGCCCGCGCGGAACTGGGCGATCTGCTGTTTGCCGCAGTGAGCGTCGCGCGATTTCTTGACGCTGACCCGGAACAATGCCTGCACGAGGCCACAAAACGTTTCGAAAGCCGACTTGACATGGTGGCGAAAATTGCGGAGAAAGAAGGCGTATCCCTGCAAAGTTGCGCGGCAGAGAGGCTCGACGCGCTTTGGGAACAGGCCAAAAGGCTTATGCGTCAACAACTTGAAAAAGACCTTGACAAACACCCTTGTTCTGGTGCAGACTAGAGCCAAGGAAACACGGTTTTCGGCAGGGTTATCCTGCGTTGAATTCTTTTGGAACAACGCCCCGGCAGGGGCAACGTACCGCGTTATAACGCTTGGTTGAGCGCGGGCCCGGAGAGTACGGACGGGTCGCATTCACGTACGGGAAGTATAGTTGTGCGGGCGAGACAAGCCTACCTGGTTACACAACAGGGAAGCGTTGTTTCGCCTCGCAGACAGAGATTAATACTAAAAAGAAGTCGCAACCGGAGAGGGCGGTATAAGCATGGCGAACGATAAGCAAGAAGGGCAGGTATCTTTGTCGGCAGTTGGGACAAATCCATGGGAGCAGGCGCAGC
>SLFT01000309.1 GCA_007124105.1 Candidatus Hydrogenedentota bacterium
CGATAAGGTACGCATCACAGGCGCGAAAATGCAGCAGAAAGTGTATTACTGCCATTCGGGATACTCGGGCGGCCTGAAAGAAACGCGACTGGACGCCATGATGAGAAAGCATCCGACACGAGCGCTGGAACTTGCCATAAAAGGCATGCTGCCCGGCAACAGACTCGGGCGGAAACTCGCCACCCAGTTCCGTGTGTACGCGGGCGGCGAGCATCCCCATCAGGCGCAGCAACCTATCCCCTATGAACTCAAGCAATAGTATGCAACCAAGCCTTGTAAGGGAGAAATAAACGTGATAGACCCTAAGACAAACGAAATCGTGGCGTTGGGCAGACGCAAACGCGCCACTGCGCGTGTGCGCCTTAAGCCCGGTGCGGGACAATTTGTGGTGAACGGCCATCCGATAGACCATTATCTGGCCCGCGAAACGTTGGTGCAGTTGGCCACACAGCCGTTGGACGTGGCCGGACTGCGCGACAGTTTCGACATCCGCGTCATTTGCGACGGCGGTGGGTTATCCGGTCAGGCCGGCGCCATTCGTCTGGGCGTCGCGCGCGCGTTGGTGGAAAATGACGAAAATATTCGGGCGGCCATGCGCGCTGCCGGTTTGATGACCCGCGACGCCCGCGAAGTGGAACGCAAGAAATACGGACGCCCTGGCGCCCGCAAACGGTTCCAGTTCTCCAAACGTTGAGTTCAATCATCCTTTCATTCTTCTTTGTGTTGCGCCCCATCGTTTCCTTTCGATGGGGCGTTTCTCTTTCGGGGTGATTGTGGGGCGCGAAACTCGAAATACTGGCGCATCCTTGCTCCGGCTGGTGAGCGCGACTATCGCTTCCGTGGATTCATGGGGCCGAAGCAATGGCAACCATTGACAGCCAGAGACTACAGGTTGTCCGCGTCAATGATTTCGTAACGATACCCCTGTTCAGTAAGGAAGAGTTGCCGTTTCAAACTGAACTCCTGGTCGCAGGTATCTTTCGAAACAACAGAATAGAACTTTGCGATGGCGCCGGGATTCGCCTTGGGGCGGAGGATGCGTCCGAGCCGTTGCGCTTCTTCCTGTCTCGAGCCGAAGGTGCCGCTCACCTGTATGGCTACATTTGCGTCTGGCAGGTCAATGGCGAAGTTGGCGACTTTCGATACGATCAACAGTTTTATTTCACCGGTTCGAAAGGCGCTGTACAGCTCCTCGCGCTTCTTGACGGGTGTCTGTCCTGTAATAATAGGCGCTTTGAAGTGCCTGGCAAGTTTTTTTAACTGGTCAAGATATTGTCCGATAATGAGCACGTTGTCGGTATGATGCTGTTCCACCAGCGCTTCGCACAGGGTGATCTTGTGGGGATTGGTGGAGGCGATGCGGTACTTATTCCGTTTCGGCGCGACGGCGTATTCGAAACGCTGGTCGGCGGGCAGGGGCACACGGATTTCGGTACACACGGCCTGGGCGATCCACCCTTGTTTTTCGAGCACTTTCCAGGGAACATCGTATTTCTTCGGACCGATTAGACTGAACACGTCCTCTTCGCGTCCATCCTCGCGGATGAGCGTGGCGGTGAGGCCAAGGCGGCGCTTTGCCTGTATGCCCGCAGTAGCGCGAAACACAGGGGCGGGCAGCAGATGAACCTCGTCGTATACAATAAGTCCCCATTGTCCCTGGTTGAAGATGCCGAAATGGATGAACTCACTGTCTTTGGTCTTGCGGTAAGTCAACACCTGGTAAGTGGCAATGGTTACGGGCTTGATAACTTTGGCGTCGCCGCTGTATTCGCCGATATCGTCCTCGACCAGCGTCGTTTTGTCGAGCAGTTCGTTTTTCCATTGCCGCAACGCCACGGTATTTGTCGCCAGAATAAGGGTGTGCGTTTTGACGGCGGCAATAGTTCCGATGGCGACCACGGTCTTGCCGGCGCCGCAAGGGAGCACCACGACGCCGCTGCCGCCCCGGTTTGAACCATTCATGTAAAAGGCGTCCACGGATTCGCGCTGATACTTGCGCAATGCGAATTCGCGTCCGCCCAATGCGCATGCCCGTATTCCGATGTCAAGGGGCGCGCCGTCGGCGTATCCCGCGAGGTCCTCCACGGGAAACCCGAGTTTGATGAGCGCACATTTGACATTGCCCCGGTCTTCCGGTTTGACCAGAATGCGATTGCCCGCCGCTGTGCCGCAGGTATAATCGCGCAGCAACCGGTGGCTGAGCAGTTCCGTGATCAGCATGGGCTCATCCGATTGCAGGGCCAGACCGCCGTCATCGGTGCGATACAGTTTCAGGCGCCCATATCGGGCCACCTGGTCGTGTATGTCGGCGATGATGTTCTGGGGAATTTCATAGCGGCTGTAGCGTTCGAGGTCGTCAGTAATTTCGTGGGCGGTCATGCCGGCGGCAGCGGCGTTCCACAGCGATATCGAGGTGATGCGATAGGTATGGATATGCTCGGGCGACTTCACGAGCTCAGCAAAGGCGCCCAGGCAATCGCGCGCATCCTCGAAATTTGGCCCGTCCGTTTCCAGCAAAATGGTTCTATCGGACTGCACAATGGCAGGTTTAACGTCGCGATTAGACATGAGACTCCAACTATATCCGGCGCTGCCTGCTATTCGATGCGGCCGGTTTCAGGGTTATACTGCCATTCTCTTCCCGGCCAGGGGTGTGGTGGAATTTCATCAAGCAGTCCAACTTCCAGCAATCGGTCGAGCGAGGCAGGCCATGTATCATGCCGTTGTCGGTAGCTCATGAGTGCGGATAAGATTTTGTCTTCTCTGGCGCGGATAATGACATCTTCCAGCAATGTTGTATTATAGGCTTTTCCGTCCTCGCCGATAAAGAATTCACCGCCCAGAGGGTCCTCAGGAACAGCTGTGATGAGCCCTTGCTCAATGAGGCTGTCGAGAGAGCGGGGCTTCTGTCCCGTCCTTTCCGCAAACAGTGTAATCCGCTCATTCAGCACCCGGCATATTTCGCGCAATTCTATCTCGATGAGTTTTCGCTCCGCCAGTTCACGAATGAATTTATCGTCGCTGTCCAGCATGTTAACCCACATATCCCGCTCGATTTCCGTAAGATCATACTCGTCCTGCAGTTTTGCAGCCAGGTTTACCACCCCGCTAATGGCCCGCCCGGTAGCCGCGCTCATGCTGAGATATTGGGCGGCATAATACCGGGAATCGGGATGGTCGCGTCTGTTCAGCAGGTAATTCATGGCCGCTTCGTAGGGCAGATGCCACGAGTGTGGATTCTTCTTCATGCCTTCCTGGGCAAGGCGCAAACTCGCCTCGGGGTCCGCGCGCAACGCGGAAAGAAACATGGCGCCGAAGCGATACACATCCACGAAATACGGATCGAGACGTGTGGCCGTGAACAACATGTGCTCGAGCCAGGTAAAATGGCGTTGGCCGCGATGCTCAAGGGCTGTGTACTGAATACAATGCAGCCAGAGAAAATTTGCAATGATGGTGTTAAGCCCGGCGGTAAAATGGGTAAGCAGCTTTTCGTTGGGCAGATACAGGATATCGTCCATGCCCTCGTCGGTGCGCGTGTTGTCCGCGCCCATGAGCGACGCTACCGTAGCCGCGTAGCAAAGGACAACCACAAGCAGCGCCGCAATAATTCTGTTGCCGCGTTTACTCATACATCCCGTCCTTCAAAAGCCAGACACGCCAGAATCAACAACATTGCTGTCCAAGCCAACCCGTAAGCCAGCGCAAAGGACACATAAGCGCCAGTTACCGGCACATTATTGGCCGCTTCGGACTGCAAATTAAAGGTGTTCAAGTTGGGAATAAGGTAATAGAAAATTTCGAGCACTTGCCTGGATATGGTGTCGTCGAACTGAGGCGGCAAGTCTTTGAACACTTCCGTGGCATGGCCTGTAACATAGATGCAGAAAACAATGATGGCGCCCATGATGGGCGATACCAGCGCGGACAATAGTATTGCGAACGCGGTAATCAGCGCCAATTTCATAAAGATGAGCAATATGGCCTGAAACCAGACCAGCGTAACGGCGCCGCCCATGAAATACAGGTACCCCACGGAAATGCCAGTCATCAGCACGATGGCAACGCCAATAATAGCCACCAGCCCCAGATATTTTCCCAGCACGAACTCATAGCGATGCAACGGCTGGGCAAGAATGGTGTACAGTGTCTTCTTGTCTATTTCCTTGTAGACCAGGCTGGCGCCGATAAAAATGGCAATCAATGCGCCAAAAACCGACATAGCCGCCAGACATATATCCTTGATGATCTTGATGTCCTGGCCAATACTTATCCAGCCCAGTATCTTCGAGCCGAAAATGGTTGCAGCCGCAAAAAAGAGCAATACATACAGAACCTTGTCACGGATGGACTCGCGAAAGGTGTTTTCCGCCACGGCAATGATTCGCGTCATGTTCTATTCCTCCGCTGCCGCAAGCGCTGCGGGTTGTTTCTCTTCTGGCAAGGCTACCTGTGCGCCTTCCTGGATGCGTGTAAAGAAGTCTTCCAACGATTCCTGTACCGGATGGAGGGACAAAAGCGTGCCGCCGGCGCGGTTTATCTCGACAACCAGTTGGTTGGCCGCCTCCGTGTCCTGCACTACCAGACGGTGGCCGCCTTCCTTGCGTTCTTCATGGGAAATGACCTGGCCGCCCAGATTCGCGATAAAAGCGCTATCAAGACCCCTGGCGCATATTTCAACCGATTTCGCTACGTCGCCCACCAATGCGCTGATGCGGTCGCACGCGGCCAGCTTACCCGATACAAGAATACCGACGCGCGCGCATATTTCCTCCACGTCGCTGAGAACATGGCTGCTGAAGAAAATGGTCTTGCCGCGATCACGCATTTGTAAGATCAATTCGCGAATCATGCGCCGGCCAAGCGGATCAAGGCCGCTCATCGGTTCGTCCAGGATCAACAGCGGCGGATCGCCCACCAACGCCACGGCGAAACCCACACGTTGACGCATACCCTTCGAAAAACCACGGATACGCCGATTGGCGATGTCGCGCAGGTCGAGCAACGCGCTGATTTGTTCCCATTCGCGCTCCCGTTCTTCGGCGGTTAATCCACGCAGACGCGCATAGAATTCAATCGTCTCCCTGGGAGTCAGGTACTCGTAGAAATAAGGCTGCTCAGGCATGTAGCCAACCATGCGCCGGGCATCGGGCGTAATGATATCTGTACCGAACAATGCGGCGCGCCCCGCCGTGGGATGAATCAAGCCCGTCAGCAACTTTATGGTGGTGGTCTTGCCGGCGCCGTTTCGGCCCAGAAAACCGAATACTTCGTTCTCCTCGACCGTTAAGTTAAGGTCGGACAGGGAATGCACCGGCGCCTTCCCCAGCGATTTATAGGTCTTTGAGAGGCCTTCTGTTACTATTGCAGTCATTTTATGTTCCTCGTCTTAAGGCAGTGTTCTCTCCCGTGCAACATTTTCATGCCGTTTACACATGCTTTTACATCGCCCGTCCACGCACAAATTGCGTTTCCACCATGAATAACGATCAAACAGGATGGGAATAGATGACACGATTCCCTTCGTAAGGATCAAATACAGTTATGCCGTCGGTATTGAATAAAGCCGTAACAGGCGCGCCGCGGCCTTGTTCCAGATATGCGTGGTTGCGCAACGCCACTTCGCGCGCGGCATGCACAATGAGCACAGACAGACGCGCTTCATCAGCGTCAGGATAGGTTCCTTCAATCTCGGCAAGCGTTTTGCCAAAAAATTTTATTTCTGACACCTTTTCTACGCAGGCCACCACGCTGTCCACACCATAGCCGCAGTAGGCGAAAGACCCGTCCTCGCGCAAGACGTCGCGGGTCATGTGAACGTTGGCTGTGCGCATACCGGCGTCATGTGTCGCAAAGCGCAGCCCACGGTACTGGGTGTCGGACTCCACAACGCCGTTGACGCCAAAAAGGCGACTTTCCTGGTTTACAGGTCCTTCGAAAGCGTCTGGGAGAATCCAATTATTATGAAAATCAATGCTCATGCCGTTATCAAATTGAACCTTCACCTGTACCGCGTCAAATGCGTCCATCCCGAATTCTTCACGCAGTTTCTTTTTCTGACCGACGGCGTGCAGCGATACGGGCTTTACCTTAAAATAGGCGATGAACAGGTCGGTCCAATGGCAGCCCACATAGCTGAAGGGGTCGCTCTTTTCCGCCCAGGCGCGGAATACCTGTGTGGAGACATGCAAGGGTTCTTCAAGCAACGCCAGCCCATACAGGGGGGCGCCGATGCGTCGCGCCACCTCATCGCGGATACGCAGGTGGTCCGGGTCGTAGCGCTTGTGCATATCCACCCCAACCAAGCGCCCGGCTTTCTTCGACGCGGCAATGACGGCGTCCGCCTCGCAAGCATCCAGCGCCAGCGGTTTTTCCGTAATTACGTGTACGCCCGCTTCGAGTGCGGCGAGAATCGGCGGCGTATGCAAATGGTCTGGCGTGGCCACCGCAAGAATGTCCAAGTCGGGAAAATCGGACAGAATGTCAACCCACGGCGTCTCGCCATGGTAGGCAGCGAACTCCATGCCCAGCCGGCCAAACTCTTCCTGGCGTTGCCGACAGGTGGTTTCCGTGCGTGTTCCGAGCGCCACAAATTCAATCTCAATATCGGCCAGCTGCCGGGCCATGGAGTCCAATCCAAGACGTCCAAGCCAGGGCGCAATCCCGCCGCGCTCAAGTTGACAATAGGTACGCAGATGCACGTCGCCGCCAAACATCCCAGCGCCCACCAG
>SLFT01000201.1 GCA_007124105.1 Candidatus Hydrogenedentota bacterium
CGCGTGACAGGCGGCGCGGCGCTACGCGTGGACGGCGCGGGCGCAGAACGCGTGACAGGCGGCGCGGCGCTACGCGTGGACGGCGCGGGCGCAGAACGCGTGACAGGCGGCGCGGCGCTACGCGTGGACGGCGCGGGCGCAGAACGGGTGGTTGGCGGCGTTATGCTGCGCGTAGATGGCGCGGGCGCACTCTCGCGTCTGACGGAAGTCCCAGGCCGCGCTGCCGGCGGTGTTGCGCTCCGCTGTGACGTACCGCTCTGCTGTCGTACTGTCGGTCGGCTGGGAGGAGAAACCTCTGTGCGCGGCGTGGGCGTCGGTGGACTTGTGCGTCGTACGGTGGGCGGTTCCTGTCTGGATGCCGGCGGCGTTACACTGCGCGTAGACGGCGCGGGCGTAGTTCTCTCCTGCCGCATCGGCGTACGATTAGGCGTGGTAAAACTGCTTCTTGGCGCAGAAGCGGGCGGCGCTGTAAAGCCGCGGGGGGTTGATGTGGTCCCGTCCTGCCGGATTGGCGTACGTTGAGGCGCCGGCGCGCTGGATTCCATGTCGCGCAAGGCCACACGACCGGAATCGCTTCCTTCACGGGTACGAAGGCTGGGGGTGTCGCCATCGCGTCTCACAGATGTCGTGGTTCCCTGGCGCACTCCTGTGCTTTCTGGACGCGGTGTGCGTTCCGGCGCCGTGGCGCTGCGCCTTTCTGTTGTCGGCGCTGTGGGCCGTACAGTGGAGCGTGGCGTTGTTGTATCGCGTACGCTTTCTGTACCGGTTCTTCCCGGACGCATTGTGCGTTCTGACGTCGGCGCTGTCGGCCGTGCGGTGGTTCGCGGTACTGTCGTCTCGCGTACGCTTTCCGTGCCGGTTCTTTCCGGACGCAGTGTGCGTTCCGGCGTTGTCGTGGCGCCGCGCCTATCGCTTGTCGGCGCTGTGGGCTGCGCGGCGGAGCGCGGTGTTGTTGTGTCACGAACTGTTTCACGAATTCCGTCCCGGCTCGTCGGCCGGGATGCTATGGATTCACTCTCCGTGCCCCGAACGGTCACGTCGCCTGTGCGTCCGCGCCCAGCCTCCTGCCTCGGCACGGATGGCCGGGAAACGGCGTCACGGCCTGTGGCATCACGTCCCAGACGGGTTGACTCCGGTACAAACAGGGAGCGCGCGCTTGTAGCGTCGCCGCGCTCTCCTCTGGATGTAGCCAGGTAGGCCTGCTCTGTCTGAGACAACCGCACCTGACGCGTACGCGCTGTTCGCGCGTTATCCGCCGACGCAGTGCGCAGGCTTCGGTTCTCCGCGCGACTTGACGCGGCGAACTGGGTACGTCCCAAATTCGCTTCGAGCCGTCGGGCGCGATCGCTGGGCGCAAAGTCCTTCACCCAATCGCCCCGGCCCCCGCGGATCGAGCGGCGCGGGCTGTAGTCGCGTCCACCCGCAATAATACGTGAATCGTAGGGCACCGATGGACGACGACGCCGGTCGGGGGAAATATTCCAGATATGCACCTGACGCAATGGGGTCGTGGTGAAATTGTTGATAATCACCGTGGTCGGCCTGTGTACATACCGTGGACCCGCATACAAATAGGAAGCGCGCACATAACTGGTGCTGTAGTGAGAAAAGGCTATGCCGCCCACCGAAAAGGTAACCCCGGAACTGACGAGCACCGGACGATGGTAATAATCCACCGGCGCCCACGCGTAGTAATCGCCTACGCGCACCGACGCCACCCAGGCAGGGCTCCACACGGGATCATAAGACCATAACCAGCCATAAGAGGCCGTGTGACGCCAGCGGCCATAGTGGCTCGTAACATAAGCGAAGGGGTATTCATCAACCCAGACATGACCCACAGCGGGTACATAGTTCCAGTATCCATGCCGGTACGGCACATAATTACGAACTACTGTCGGACGCCAGTAGGGACGGCTGTCCACAGTTACCCACTCGCCGTAACGAGCGAGATCATGGCGTCCCACGGTCGTTCCCTGGATAACCACATTCTTCGGGGTCGTGCTTGCCCCTTCGGCAAGTGTGCGCGCGCGCTCGTTGTTCCAGTCGTCAAAGGCGTCGGTCTGGGCCCGGTCGAACAGGGCCGCCTCGGAGGGCAGGAACCCAGGATCAATCCATACGCGCATACTATCCGCTGCCGTGACTTCGCCGCCCTCATCGGTACGAATACGGGCGCTTCCCCAGCGAACGGATACGGTCACCGCGCCCGCCCCGTCTATGTCCAGCCGCACCATTGCATCAGCGGGTATTTCCACAGTGGCCGACGGCGTTGTAAAGATGAAGTCGCCCTGGCTGCGCGTGAGGCGATGCACGTAAAACGAGCCCTTCCAACCGCGGACATGCGCTTGCGGCGGCAACGACACCACCTCGGCGCGGCTGCTGTCAGCCAGACGCAAGAATGAAGCGCCGGCCATTTCAATCTCCGATACACCGCTTTCGTCAACCCAGAGGGTATCTCCCGGCATCACCAGGGTATTCACCACGGCCGCCGACCATTCATCCTCCGAGGCGCCCTTGACCATTGTTGCGCCCGTGTCAAAACTGACGCGGCCGTGCAACAAAAATTCGTCAGCGGCCCCTGATGCGCTTAACAGCGCAAAAAACGCCGCTAACGCAAGCGTTGTCTGCCATGCATACTGTTTCATGATTATGGTCTCCTGTTCGGTTGGTTGTGTCCTATTCAAGTTCACCTAATAAGACGATTCCTCTGGCGTTTCATTCATTTCTTGCACGCTCCCAGCCCGATATTGCGTCAGTCTTCTGTCGAAAATACAAAAAAAACGAAAATCGGGCTCTCAGTATACAGGTCGCAGGCTATCGTTCCGGGTCTTATGTATGGTACACCTGTTGTCTCATGTAAAAATCTACTCGAAAATTGTATTGATTTGCATTCCTACGTTTCACTATACTGGCGCGTGGCGGGGCAACCGATTGAGACCGCCCTTGTGTTCACATAAGTATATATATGGATATATGGAACAGGGAGATTATATCAGGGCATGGCAGAATCAAAAACGCCACTTACGCTAGTCTCCGTCGTTGTACCGTTTTATAACGAGGAAGACAACGTCGAACCGTTGCATGAAAGAATCGTGGCCGTGTTTGCGTCCCTGCCGGATTATGACGTTGAGTGTGTCTTTGTGAACGACGGGAGCACGGATAATACCCGCGCCGTGCTGGATCGGCTTTCGCAAACCACAGATAACCTGCGCGCGCTTCATCTTATACACAACTGTGGCCAGTCAGCCGCGTTAGTGACAGGGCTGCGCCATGCGCGTGGCGACTATCTGATTACCTTGGATGGCGACCTGCAAAATGACCCCCAGGATATCCCAAACTTCCTGGAGTTACTGAAAACCACGGATTTTGTTTGCGGTTACCGAAAGCAACGCCACGACAATCGTATACGCCTTTTGTCCAGTCGTATTGCAAACACAGTCCGGAACTGGGTGCTCCATGACGGCCTGAACGATGCGTCATGCGGCATAAAAGGCCTGCGCCGGAAGTGTCTGCCCCATGTTATCGCCTTCAATGGCATACATCGTTTTATGGGCGTTGTGATGCGCGCTGCGGGCATGACGACAGCGGAATGCGTCGTTACACACCACCCGCGCCTTCACGGCGTGTCAAAGTACGGGATTAACAATCGGTTGTGGCGCGGTCTCTATGACCTCGTAGGCGTGGCCTGGCTGCGGCGCAGGTATGTGAATCCTGATATCGAGGACCATGACGCGGGCATCTTCTGATGCGCCTGGATGTGCCGTTGGACTAAAGGGCTGCGCCCACAACCCAGCGGAAGTTTTCCGTGTATGTTGTTCACGCTTTAGCGTGCCGACCTGGATATATTTACTCAAGTTTACTTACGCAACCCGGCACACTAAAACGTGAACAACATACAAAAAAAATCAGGGGTTAAGAGGGCGCAACGCGTTCGTGGCGAACCGCTCCTTTTTTACGGCCCGATTTCACCATTAATGGCCCCCCGTGTGGACGCGCAATCCATGCTGTAGGGAGCGCAAATCATTCCTTCAAACAGTTCATACAGCGTGTGTTGTATGCGATCCCCGATAATGAACTTGTGAGCCCGGGGAAACTTGTTCAAACGCGGCGCATATCACCATATAAGGTCGTACACGCGCTGGATTATGGGTAATTCTTCTTGCTTCACTTGTGAGTACCGAGTTCTTTCTTATTCGCTCGGTTGATTCTCGGCTGTCTGACGACAATTATTTCTTTCCCTCGACGACAATTATTTCTTTCGTTTATTTCCACATGATTTTCCGATGCTTTATGATAGCATAGGCACAGATTCTTTGGGTAGCAGCATAGGCATTGGCGGAGGAAAAAAGTATGCTCCCGCCTAGGCGGGAGCATACTTTCATAGGATTGTAGTTATCTTCAATTTTCTTCCGGCAATTCCTTCTCACGGGCATTCTGTTGCTGCGCGTGTTGCATCCGGTAACTGGGAAGATTCAGCTCAAAAATCACACTGTGATGAATGATGCGGTCTACGGCTGCCGCAGTGGTCATCGGGTCTTTGAATATGCGTTCCCACTGGCTGAAGGGCAGATTGCTGCTCAGCAGGATGCTGCCGCGTTCATAGCGATGGGAAAACAGTTCGAAGAGCACTTCCATCTCGTCCCGGTCCTGCTGCACATAACCGATGTCGTCAATGATGATTGCCTCGTAGCGCGACAGCGCCTTGAGTGCGCGTTCCAGGCGCAGGTCACGTTTAGCGCGCAATAACTGCTGAACCAACAGGCTGCACTGCGCAAAGTAGATGCGATGACCCGCCTGGATTAATTCATGACCTATGGCGCATAACAAATGCGTCTTGCCGCTGCCCGGATTGCCAAAGGCAAGCACATTCTCGTTGCGTTGCAGGAAGTCGCCCTCAAGCAAGGTGCGCAACTGCACAGCCGTCTTGTGGCCCATGCGCGCAAGGTCCAGAGCGGCCAGCGTCTTCTCGCGCGGCAGGCAGGACTGACGAAGATGCCGTTCAATGCGATGTTCCAGCCGTTCCTGGTTTTCCAATTCACACAGCGACAATAGAAAGGCTTCATAGCTCATCGCGTTGGCGCGCGCCTGGCGCGCCGATTCGGGATAGCCCTGGCGAATCGCGGGCAAGCGCAATTCTCGGAGAAGTTGCGTCAGACGCTCTTGCATCTTGTGTTCTGTGGTGTTCATGACGCACTCTGCTTTGCCTGGGAAAGCACGTCGCCTGAAAGCAGTGCGTCATATGCGGCAAGCGACACAGGCGCCACGACGAGCGCTGCGGGCGACGCAAGTGCCGTGATATCGCGCACCATCGCTTCCACGGTCTCGAAGGCGATAGGAAGCGACCGACCGATGAGGTGCGCCAATACATGGTCCACCGCCGATTCGTTGTCCGAAGCCAGTTTCAACAGGCGAAGATACTCCTTGTCGGCGCGCGCATTGTCGCCTTGACAAAGCATATCATACGCCATGCGGAAATGACTGGTGGGAAACAATTCACTGCGATATCGGTACTGTGCAAAGGCCCCAGGCTTGCGCACAAGCCAGCCAATGATGTGACGGTAGTTGATGTGATGACGATTCCGACCGCGTAAACGCGGCATGCGCTCAATCAACTTCTGGGCATACCACGCCTCCACCGTCTCCATGTCCATGCGCACCTCCACCGTCTCGCCAATAAGACGACTGGGAACCGAATACACGTTGCGATCCACTGATATCGTGCTGCCAACCCCAACACGCACCTGCACGCGCTTTTGTGCGTCAAGACGCAACGCGGGAAGCGTGCGCAAATAACGCATCTCTTCGGCCAAACGCGCGCTGCGCCCAGCATTCATTTGCTTGAGCAACTGCGACAAAAATAATTCATACGCAGCGCGACTAGAAAAGTCGCGGCTCCCACGAAGCATCAGCGCCTGATCCACCGCGCGCTTGAACCGGTGATTGCGCTGCTCCACGCAGCCATTCTCATTGGGCTTGGCCGTGTTTATGTACCGACAGGAAATACCGTAGTGCTTCATCAACCCGCGGTAGCGCTCCGTAAATTCCGTGCGTTCGGAAAGCGAACTCACCGCCGCGGAGAAGCGGTCCGTGCAGTGCTGCACCGGAACGCCGCCAAGATCCCAAAGCGCATTCTGAAAGCCCAACAAAAGACTTTCAAAACTCTCCGAAAAGCATACCGTACAACTCTCCCATCCCGAATACGCAAGCACAAAATGATACGCCATGTGAGAAAAGGGCGCCCGCTCTATCGTCACGCCAAGACTGTCCATGTGCGTAAAATCAGACTGACAAAGCGCGCCCGCCTTGTGTTGTTGCGTAAAATACACCTCGCGATCCGGGCCGTCCAGCGCGCGCCAACGCTTCAAACGCCGTTGAAGCGTACGCAACTGACCATCCTGAAAACGTCCCGGATAACGACGCTGCAAATAATCAAACAGCGTCTTCGCCTCAAGACCAGGATTCGACTCCAAATACGTCTCCAATTCCGGCCACACCTCCGCAAAACTATCCTTCCGAGTCTGCCACGTATGCGCCTGGCGCGTCGTGCTGGGCAACGCCCCCAACCGTACATACTTGCGCGCCGTCGGCTCGCTCATCCCCGACTGTGCCGCATGGCACGAAAACGACAATTCCGGCGTTTCTTTCATAAGTCGCAACATCCTTCTGACC
>SLFT01000180.1 GCA_007124105.1 Candidatus Hydrogenedentota bacterium
AGCGACCGATTGGACTGGGCCGCCGCTACATGCGCCATTGTATACGCGTCGAATCTGAGTTATATTGCCGACGACATATATACGCTGAATGTCAGCGCGTATAGGGTAAGTGGGAAACCGGCCTGTGAAGACGAGCCTTTCGGCGACCAACCCACAGCGGCGTTCTGTTCCGCCTTTGTGGTTGGCGAAGACCTGATAGCCACGGCTGGGCATTGTCTGAATGAATCAAGCCTCCCAAATATCCGCTTCTTATTCGGTTTCGAAATGGTTGACGCAACGACGCCCGTACTTGAATTTCATAGCGACCAGATTTATACCGGCGAGGAGATTATCTCCTATGTCTCCTCCGGCGCGGAAGACCACGCGCTGGTGCGGATAGACCGTCCGATTGTCGCCCCCGGCGCCTGGCCGCTGCCCGTGCGAGAAAGCGGCGTGATTGCCGTCAACGAAAACATAGGCGTTATCGGTCATCCATCGGGCTTGCCCAAAAAAATCGCCTTCGGGCCGACAACGGTGGTGCGCGACAATGAACCGGCAACCTATTTTGTCGCCAATCTCGATACCTATGGCGGCAACTCCGGGTCGCCGGTTTTCAACGCAACCACAGGGCTTGTGGAAGGCATACTCGTGCGCGGCGCAGCAGATTTTGTCATAGACACGGAAGACAACTGCTTTCGCTCGAATGTACTTGCTGATGATGGCGGTCGCGGCGAGGATGTCACAAAGAGCACGGTGTTTGCCGCTATGATCGCTGATTCCAATGGCGCGGAGGGCGAAACACAGGAGGGCGAATTGGAAGAAGGAGAGCCAGAGGACGCGCTGGTCCCCGAGGTTGTGAATATGTTGCCCCATCTGGCTGCAATGATACTTGAGGACGCTGGCTTCGTCCTGGGCAGTGTAACGGAAGCATACCACGACACTATTGAAGAAGGATTCGTTGTCAGTCAAATACCCGAAGCAGGTACGCTTGCCCAGATTGGATCAAGTGTTTCGGTAGTCGTTTCGTTGGGGCCGGCTGCACAGGAAGGTGAGGGCGAAGCGGCTGAGGGTGAACCTGTGGAAGGCGAGTCCGAGGGCGAAGCGGCTGAGGGTGAACCTGTGGAAGGCGAGTCCGAGGGCGAAGCGGCTGAAGGTGAACCTATGGAAGGCGAGTCCGAGGGTGAAGCGGCTGAAGGTGAACTTATGGAAGGCGAGAATGACGATGTTGGCGGGTGCTGTGACGCGCCCTGCAATCCTGATGTATCTTCGAAGCGCGTCAGGAGACTACTGGGCGATTGGCTGCTGATCGGGCTTGCGTTGCTGACTGTGGCAGGTTATTCGCTGTCCCGGAGAAATATTTAACCCAGAAGTAAAGCCGTGTTCTTTCTCATAAGTCCTATGCGTCCGATAAGTCCCATACGCCCTATACAACACAGTCGTTGCGCGAACAGTCCATGTGTTGGCTCGAAAAGTGCCCTTGTAAATGCCGTCGAGGTCATGAAGTCAGAACTCAACGGTGCCGTGCCGTGCCGTACCATTGGCGGCCGCCGTGGTCCAAGTGTAACACAGCAACGCCGTCCAATCGCGTTTCCTGGCCATACCTGTAAATGACTTCCTGCGCAAAAATCCAGTCGGACGCTTCGAAGTGGTCCAGTTCGTGATAGGGGAATCGTTGCAGGATTTCACGACGTACACATTGGAAAAAGCCGCACGGCATGCTTTCTGCTTCCCGGTACCGGTAATCCGTGGTAGCGTCTGATACGGCCTCGAAATCCTCCCAGGGCCTTGTTTCGCCCAACAGGATTTTTGCGGTCATCTCCGGCGTCGCCATCTTTCTTCCGTCGGGCGCGATGAAATGTTTTCCCAACTTTGCCGCCTCGATTCGTTCAAAAAGATAAGGCGGAAGCACGATATCAGAGTCCATCAATATGATCCATTCGCCCGAGGCCACATGAAGCGACTCGTTGATCATAAACCCCTTGGAACGCACATGGTCTTCGGAGAATGAGGAACGCACAATGCGCAAATGAGGATGGGTGTAGGACATGCTCTCGATAAGGTCGTCCGTTGCGTCTATGCCCGGCACATAGGCAATCACCACTTCCATACGGGTCGGCTCTATCCCTTTCTGGTGGGCGAGAGAAAGGAGCGCCGCCTGCAAACGGCGCGTGTAGCGTGTGCTGACAATGATCACGGAATAGGCGACCTGCTCAGCGCGTTTCACGGGTGCGGGTTCGCCTTCCCAGAGCATCAGCGTTTGGGTAATAATGAACCCGTCAATGTTATGAATGGATATGCGCGGTTCAAGCACCCCTGACAGTCGCAGCGGCAGCCGGGGCCCGCCGTCAAACTCGATGGGCCGCACGGGAATGCCGTCGCGCAACAGCACGTAATAACCGTCCTTGTCCACATGCAGCGCCATCTTGTGGGAATAATCTATCATGGGGCAAACGATTTTTGTATGACGGCCGAAACTGAATCCTATCAGATCGGCAATGCCGCCGCCAAAGGTAAGCGCCAGCGTAAAGGGCGGTTCTATCCGGGTCAGGACGGTACTCAGCAGTTCCGTGTTGGTAAAGGAAAACCAGCGTTGCACTGAATCATCCTGCGGATTATAGTGATTTTCGATTTCGTAGGTTTCCGGCAGGATTTCGCGGGTGGGCGCCGTGTGTATAATGCGGTCGCGCGTCGTTTCAGCCAGCGCGACCAGGTAATCAGGCAAACGCCGTCGCGCCTCGTCAACAGCATCATAGTATCGGGTTCGATTCACGCTCAGATGGAGAGGCGAAACAACGGGCGTTCCCGGCTGCGCTTTCACGACGCTGTGGGGCAGCACGGTCTTGAATGGTTCAGAGCGGCGATCGCATATCCGCTGGAAACGGCATCGGCTGCATTCGGGGCCTAAGTCGCGCTGCTGCTTTGCGCGCAGTTGCTCGAGAGCCGCTTCGCAGGCGCTCGTATTTTCCGGTAATGGCTTCAGACTGTTGGGCAGGCGGATGTGCCGCGTAAATTTATGGAACATCCACACCCACACATACACACGGGGATGCTGAAGAAGCCAGGGTAATACGGCCCTGTCAAGGGCATTGTGCAACGAATTGCGCCTTGCCAACAGACTTTCAATGGCCTTGGACATGCGCTTTGGCCCGCATTGGAATATCTTTTCCGCAAGGGTGTAAGCGCCCTCTGTATATTGCTGGTGGTCGAGAAAAAACTGGTGTCGGCTAATTACATGGGGATAATTGGCCTCGTCAACATGACAGTAGGGCAGCCCAAGGAGGTTGGCTTCAATCCCCTGGCTGTCCAATGCCCGCACGAGACGGTTCATCCAGGCGCATGTTTCCAGGCATTCCCGGGCGTTGCGCCGCGGCTGCGCGTCGGTGAACGCATCCGCCAGCGTCACATTCACGGAAACGGCGTCGGCCAGCTGCTTGGCAAGATGTTCAGGGTCGGGCTGACACGAAACAGGCGCGGCGATTTGAACGCGCGCCGAGAGCCCCGCGGCCTTGCAGATGCCGATACATTCTGACAGCCGGGTCAGCTCCGTTGCGCGTGGGGTCAGAAAGATGTCATGAAGTCCCAACGCCGCCAGTTCCCGCAATCCCTCCAGGGTATCCAGTTCGCTGATACGCAACGATAGACGCACGTTTTCGTTTGTTGCAAAGGTCGTCAGCTCATGTACGTGAGGCAAGGTATCTCGGTCAACCATCACGTCTATTGTTTCGACCTTGAAAACGCTGCTGTTCAGGCGTATCCATTTCTTGATGTCTGTAACCGAATACGGTATGGCGCGACGATTGCGGCTTAATACCAGACCGCGCAACGGCGGCAATTCAACCTGGACATCTGGCGTGGTTGCTGAATCACTATGAGTGTTGTCTGATGGCCTGTTCACTTTAGAGCCTGTTCATAACGCTGCGGCGCCCCATTAGAGCGCCCACGACGCGTCTTCTGGTTCCACTGTTTTTTCTTGTTTTCGAATGTAATATGTAGGGTCGTCAATACCATGCGCGGCCTCGATGGGCGTCGCTTCGTCGGTCCCAAAGATACCGGCGTAATCGCCATGAAATCCGTCGCAGATATTCCGGGCGGCGCATGCGTTACAGGCTTCATGATACTGGTAACTGCAATCGGCGGCGGCGCGGTAGCGCGCTTCCTCCCTGTAAATACGCTCCAGTCCCCTGATCCGCTGTATCAACAGTGTCAGGCGCCGGTGCCCTTTGAATTTGAGGCCCTGGACGACGGGACTGCGTTCATAATGGTCGCGAATATAAAAGGAGTCGCCACTTCGCAGATCGCGGCTATACGGACCGCCCAGCAGAAACGGCGGCATCACGCCGCCTTCTTTGCGCAGCTGCGGCGGACGCATGGACCATGCCCAGCTTTGATAATCCCACTCATGGGTATCGTATGACAGTTGCTGGAAATTGTAAAAATTTTTGCGGTGGCTGTCCTCGGCCATGCATAACGGCAGGTAGCGCACATTAACCTCGACCTTTGCTTCCTCGAGAAGCGCGATAGCTTTCGTCAGATGTTCGCGCGCTTCTGAATAGCGCGGCACGGTGTCGGCGCACCGCCCGCCGGCGGTCTGGTCCTCGAAGGGGTTGAAGGCGATAAAATTAACGGCATACGCGCCGTATTCAATGGCGTGTCGCGCCACTTCCGGAAGCAGCGGAATCACAGGCTTGGACATGGTGCAGTTGACCCGAAACGGAAAGGCAAGGGTCTGCATCTGCTCGACGGCCCTTCTTATCTTGTCATAAGCGCCTGGTACGCGCACCACCTCGTCATGCAGATCGCCCACGCCATGAAGACTCACCAGAAAATCACGGAGCCCGGCATCCCGGTATTTTTCGATTTCACCGGGTTTGGCAAGGGCCAGGCCGTTTGTAATGAGCGTCGGATACAGACCAATATCGCGGCAGTACGCAATCAGTTCCAGGATATCGGGGTAGATGGTCGGTTCTCCGCCCTGAATGTCTATGGCGGTGTTCCCGTAAAAGTAGCGCAGCGTGTCGCAAATCGTTTTGGCCTTGTCCAGCGACATGAACGCGTGTTCAGGATGTTTATGGTCTTCAATGCGTTTGATGAAATAACAGAAGTAGCAACGTTGATTGCATGTCTGGCCAAGCCACATCACGCCGCGCTTGGTGAGAACACGTTTCGTCGTTTTTTTAATCATTACTGAATGATCCTGTTACAGGTTGTTCAACAAACGCGTCACGATGCGTCATCGGGTTCGGCGGGCAATACGCTGATAGTCCCGGAAAAATATAGATGCCGTCCCGGCTGCAGGCATATACGGCCTTGTTCCGAGGGGCGCAACGCTTGCAGCACATGCGCGTTTTCCTTGTAGGAGGTGTTAATTGCCGTCATCCTCATTTCCGGGCACGCATCGTCAAGCGTCATTACAACGGTGGGCTGACCGTCGCTTTTCGCCCTAATGGACGTGCCCGGCGTATAAATCTTGTTGCAATGCACCCAGGTGGAGCGCTCTTTGTCATACTCCAGAAAATCGCCCGTCTCATAATCGGTTTCCCAGCGCTTGTAGTCCGGCGTCAACACGACGCTGGCCTGGTACTCGTCTATCTCGATCTCGCCGGTGTTTTCAAGCCAGATGCGCAGATGGATGGCGTTGTCCCCGGTCGTAATTTCCCACTCCTGCCCGAAGGGGAGACGCCGCGACTGCCCCTTTAACACCATACCGTCGGGCGTGGACGCAACGTCGCTCCAGAACAGGCTCTGGCTGTCGTTCCACAAATGGGCGATAAGCATCGAGGTATACACGTGGAGATAGGTGGTAATCGCAACGTCGTCCCAAAAGAGCAGTATAAACCCGTGTTCCAGACGCGCCGTCAAACGACCGCATTTGATTATCTGTCCGCTGCCCACCTGGCGCAAGTAGTGCAGAATCGTGTTCTGGGTCGTGTCGCTCAGACTGACGCGTCCCTTCTCCAGCAGGATAACGCGATCGCATAACGTGTTGACGGCGCCCAGGTCATGAGAGACAAAAACAATGGTCTTCTTTTGATCGCGCAATTCATCTATTTTGGCGATGCACTTCCGCTGAAACTCGGCGTCGCCCACGGCGAGCACCTCGTCCGCCAGAAAAATGTCCGGGTTGGTGTGGACGGCAACAGCAAATCCGATGCGTACATACATGCCGCTCGAATAGGTTTCCACAGGCTGATCGATAAACTCCTCGATACCCGAAAACGCTACAATTTCATCAAAAACCTCGTCCACCTGTGCGTGGCGCATCCCCATCAGCCCCGCGTTCAAGTAAATGTTCTCGCGACCGGTGAGCACCGGGTTGAACCCCGCGCCCAGCTCGAGCAAAGACGCCATGCGGCCCCGCACAACAACGCGTCCGCTCGAGGGAAGCGTGACCCCTACGATAACGCTCAACAGTGTGCTCTTTCCCGAGCCGTTTCTGCCGATAATGCCCAGCGATTCGCCGGGTTCCACATGCAGCGTAATATCCTGTAAAGCAGTGAAGGTATTCCCCTTGCGGCCCGTGAACCATTCGCCAACGCCAAAAGCGCCGCGCAGGTGGCGCGGGCCCCTGCGGGCGGGAAATACTTTACTGATATTATCAACTTCGATGATTGGTTTCATAGATAGTCCGACATGGTGGGCGCAAAACGCCTGAATAACAGCGCGCCAAAAATAAACACC
>SLFT01000360.1 GCA_007124105.1 Candidatus Hydrogenedentota bacterium
AAGGCAGGAATACAACATACGAATCCATAAATGGCAATTGTCGTCGTTCACGAACGCCGGGGGACTAATATCGTGTGTAAGTTTCTCTTCGATTTCCTTGACGTACCCTTCGACAGACGGCAGCTGTCTTATCCCCTCCTGCAAGCGAAACGAAAGGGCTCTTTGCCCCGTGTCGCAGCTTTCATAGTCAGGGAGACCTGTGTGGTGACCGGCGATTAAGTAGGCGAAAATCCGCCCTATTGGAACGTTGTACAGTTCCACTGCCTTTGCCGCCCCTGTGGACGCGTGATTGACACGGGCATTTGCCGGAATATTTTGATCAGGATATTCAAGGCCATTTTCGCGATAAAGGTATGCCTGAAAAATGGGGTCGGCTTTCCCCAGGTCATGCATTCGTCCCGCATTATATGCCCATTCTTCAGAGTTCATCTCCGTTGCAAATTCAGCGGCCATCTTCGCCACACAACATAAATGGCTGGCGAGAGTATGCCACTCATCGGGACACGTGCCTTCCTTGGTATGGGCGTAGTATTTCTGGCTATCTTCCATTGTTTATTCCTCTTTGCCCCGCTGCATCACAGGGCCACAATGGATAAGGGCGTATAACACAAAGTGATTTCTGTTACCATATTATCCCATATGTGTTTTCCGAGTGGCGGAATCCTGCCATTTTTTTTAACTTTTTTTGTTTGTCTAAGCTATTTGTCTAGCATACCGATTTTTCTTAGAACAACCATACTGCAAGGGCTGTATTAAAAGCAAACTATAGTTAACCCGCCCTTCCCCCCTGTTTGCCTCTACCGCTCGCGGGCAACAGGCACCCCTTGTGATGGCGCGCGTCGTTCGGCGGCATCGTATCGTAGGCGTGCGGCGCGGCGCGGTTATTCCACGCTTTCGTTTTCGAGCCACATCCGTATTGCGATTTCCATACCGCTTTCAGGTACGCCGCCGGTAATCTTTATCTCCAGTACGCCATCATTGATATCGGCTGTTGCGGCGACTCTTCCGCTTGTACTGTCGGCGAGCTGTTTGAGGTAGTGGTCTCGATATGCTTCGAGGGTGACGCGTCCGTCCTGTGCGGGCCATTGCGTGGTGTGGTTGTTCTCGGGAATGGTTTGTTCGAGCAGGTAGAGATGGTCTTTTCCCCTTGCGACGACCGTGCGCGTATATGCGGGTTTATGAGACGTGGCCGTCCCGTCTGGCGCTACATGGATGGAGAAGTGATACGGTCCGTTTGTATGGGTCAGATACTGCTCGAAAGCGTCCCCCCAATAGGTTTCGTAAGACTCGCCTTTGAAGGTAGCGGGCAGTTCGATCCATGTTCCGTCGTGGTCGGTGGTTTCGGGGTCGTCGGGCGTTGGTTCATGTGCCACGTCGAAGCGGCGTGTGACGGCGATTTCGCCTTGAACGGTCAGATAGAACAGCGCCGCGCCGATGTCGCCGGTGGCCACAAAGGACAGCGGCAACGCGGCGCCTGGGGGCAGCATGGCGGGTCCGCCGCCGGCGCTCCAGGCGACGCCCGCGTTGGGCGCGGCGCGTTCAGGCCGGACGGCGGGCACGAGCCCGCGCAGTGTGGTTCCGGCGACGTTTGTGATTTGCAGATGAAAGGCCGTCATGTCGGGGCCGAGCCGTTCGCTGCGCAGCAGTTCAACGGCGACGGTTTCTGCGGCGGGGATGTCCAGGCCGGGCTGCGCAGCGTCGGCGTCCAGTTCGGCGAGCGCGGCGCGTTCGGCTTCATAGGCGGCTTCGGCTTCTTGCGCGGCTTTTCGCGCTTCTTCCTCCGCTTCGGCGGCATCCTGTGCGGCTTGGGCCGCGGCGTTGGCGGCATCGGCGTCCGCTTCGGCGTCGGCGGCGATTCGTTCGGCCTCGGCCAGCGCGGCCAGGCGGGCGGCCTCGTCTGCTTCGATGCGCTTCCGCGCCATTTCCGCGAGGAACAGTTCGGCCCGCTGTACGCCCCGCGCCCTTGCGGCGGCGAGGCCGATCTCGTCCATCATGGCCTGCTGTAGTTTCTCGGGGGTGCGGTCTGCGCCTTCGAGTCCATACCGGTCGCATCCCATGTCGAAATCACGCATGGCTATCAGGGACTGGTACGCCATGGACTCGTAATAGCGGTCGGACATTTGGCCGTCGCCGTTGGCCTTCAGCCAGAGGGCGACGGGCCGTACGCCCGCGTCAAAGCGGCTGCCGAAGAAGTCGTTTTTCATGGCCTCGGCATGGCTCCTGGGCCACCCCGCGGCGTTGGTGTCCCGCGCGAGGTTGTCGTAAAGCGCTTGCAGCCGTCCACTTCCGAAAAATTCGTGCGCGGCCATGCCGAGGGACTCGCCCAGGGTTAGCGCTGTGAGCAGCGCGGCGGCGGTCGCGCCGGCGGCCAGTTCGACGCCCTTGTTGACCAGGAAGTCCCGCGCGCGCTCGGCCGCCTTGCGCCCTTCGCCCTGCACCAGGTCGGCGGCGATCATGGCAATGGCGGCTTCGTCCATCATGGGCGCCCCGGCCTGGCCGGCGGTCAGCACGGTCATGAACTCGTCCACCATCACCGTATTGGCGTAAGCGACGTCAAGCGGATTTGGCGCTGCCGCCTCAGCCGTGGACGCGGCGGCGGCGTGATACGCGAGGCCGAGCGCGCACGCCATTGTTAGCGCAAGACAAGCGCTGGTTGATGGGGGAGGCGTTTTCATAGTGACTTTCCGTCTGGGTTTGCGAACAGTGCCGCCGCTTCCTTGTTCAGCAACGCGACAGGGATGTCGCGTCTCCTTATCGGCTGTTACTCCGCGGCTGGGCGTCGGGCCATTTTACGCTTCACTTTCCCGTGAAAGTCTGGCGCGTTTACAATCATCTCGGTCAATTCTTTGAGCCGAACACAGGTCTCGGTGGTGATGAGGTGTTCCATCTTACAGGCGTCGGTGAGGGCGTCATCCTTTTTCAGGCCGAGAACCTGCTCGAAGAAGCAACGCAGAATATCGAAATTGTTGGACACCAGCGCGGTGATGCGCTGCCCCTCGTCGGTGAGCAATAGAAAGCGATTGGGGTCCTCTGTCACCCAGCCGCGTTTCTTGAGTTGTGTGAGCGCCATGGACGCGGCGCCTCGCGAGACTTCCAGCATTTCAGCGACATCGGTAGTGCGCGCATACCCGAGATCGTTGCGCAGCGCTTCGATAGCCAGAAGATAATGGGCTCGGGAATGGGACAGATTGTTATAGGTATACTCGCGCCAGCCGGCGCCTTCCGCGCCCATGTCCCGATCCTTGAAATCGTGAATTTCGTCCGATACTATGTCCATAACCAACACGCTCCTCTCACAGCGTCACAGCAATCATAACCCGTCGCAGTCCAAGCCCCTGAATGTTCCGCGCCATTATACCGCGCGTCCCGCTTATCGTTTATTCTATACCAACATAAGCGCATCCCGCAACCCCTCGGTAAATTCGCGCCGTCGGCGCGTGGTATGATATAAGGCGGACTGGAAAAGAACGCATGTTACAGAATGGTGGGTTGCTGGTGTGTATCTGTGGTCAAAGAAAAGAACCCGAAAAGCGTTTACCACAGATGGACACAGATGGACACGAATAAGGGACAATTGACAATGGATAATTTGGGTCCTGGGAACGCCGCACCCCAGTGCGGCTGGGGACAAGCACAAATCGTGACCCACATCTTCGTTTTCATCAGATGTCCTTCGCAAATCGGATGTCTTCCGACCTGGTTTTGCCGCACTGGGGTGCGGCGTTCCCAGGACCTTCATACCCGTCACCACCGGCAGCTGTTATGACGGCACATTTTTCTGGGTTGCGGGCCGCGCCCGCGTTGGAAACACCATGAGAGGATTGGAAACGTATGGTTCAGCAAGAACATTTGTCCCGGCAATTGTCCTTTGTCGTAATTGGCGCGTCGGGCGACCTGGCGGTGAAGAAGATATTTCCCGCGCTCTTTTCGTTGTATTGTCGCGGCGACATGCCCGATACGTTCTGCTGCTGCGGCTTCGCGCGCACGGACATGTCGCATGACGCTTTTCGCGCTTTGCTGCTCGAGCATCTGGCGTGTCGCTACACACCGGGGGAACAGGAATGTCGCGCATTGACGGACGCCTTTTTGAAGCGCTGCTTTTACGTATCCGGGCAGTATGACGCGCCTGACAGTTTCGGGGCGCTGGCGCGCGTTCTGGCGGAAACAGAGAAGTCGGATATGCCGACCAGGCGCGTGTTCTACTTTTCAATACCGCCTTTTCTGTTCATGCCGACAGCCCAGTCGCTTGCGCAGGCGTCGCTGAGCGACGATATTCCAGAGAAGCGGCAATGCCGCGTAGTGATAGAAAAGCCTTTCGGCCGCGACCGCGCCTCTTCCGACGAACTGACACGGGGGCTTGCCGCCGTATTTACGGAAGAACAAACCTATCGCATTGATCATTACCTGGGCAAGGAAGTCATTCAGAACATGATGGCGCTGCGTTTCGCGAATCTTGTTTTTGAACCGCTCTGGAATCGCGTTAACATTGCGCGGGTGCTCATCACCTGGATGGAGGACATTGGCGTTGAGGGGCGGGCGGGCTATTTCGACGCGTACGGCATCCTGCGCGACGTGATGCAGAACCATTTGCTGCAGATGCTCGCGCTCACGGCGATGGAAGAGCCGCTCAGCCTGAACCCGGAATATGTGCGCGATGAAAAGGTGAAAGTGCTGCGGTCGGCAGCGCCTGCGACACTCGACGACATTGTGACGGGGCAGTATGTTGCGGCGTCCTATCACGGAACACAGCGCAAGGGCTATCTTGATGAGGACGGCGTACCGCCGGATTCCATTACGCCGACCTACGCGGCGGTGGCCCTCAAAATACGGAACCGCCGTTGGGACGGCATCCCCTTTCTGATCCGCGCCGGCAAGGGCTTGAACGACCGGAAAACGGAGATACGGATAGTGTTCCGAAAGGTGCCCGCGAACATTTTTGCCAATTCGCCGAACCCGCCCGAAGCCAACGAACTGGTTATCCGTGTGCAGCCTGATCCCGGCATCTCGCTGTCGTTCATGAACAAGAAACTGGGCATGCCCCTGTCGCTGCAAAAGACAGAACTGAAACTCAGCTACGCCGAGGTGTTTGACGAACAGACGCCGGACGCGTACGAATCCTTGATTCTCGACGTAATCAAGGGCGATAAAAGTCTGTTCATCCGCGCCGACGAACTCGCCGCCGCGTGGGACGTGTTCACGCCGGTGTTGCATGCTCTCGAGTCCTGCACCATCCGTCCGCAGCCTTATCCCTTCGGCAGCAACGGGCCGCAGTCAGCCGACGCATTGGCGGCATTGTACAAAGCAGACTGGCGATAAGCGTCCGGCATAGACTGGCGGGGCGACTTCACATTCGTGTATGTTGTTCACGCTTCAGCGTGCCGACCTGAACACATTTACTCAAGTTCAGTTGCGAAACCCGACACGCTAAAGCGTGACCAACATACAACAATTCGGATGCATAGCGGCGAAGCGCACTAGATGTCTTGAAAGAGGTCTGGCGCGAGTTTCCAGGGGCCGCGGGCGGCGCGCTGCTGTGTTGCTTCCTTTAACAGCGTAAGAAACTCCTGGCGCGGTACGGGCTGCGCGCCCATGCGCGCAAGATGTGCGGTGGGCATCTGGCAGTCTATGAAGATATCCTGCCGCCGCCGGCAATGCATGGCGAGCGCGACAAGGGCGGCTTTCGAGGCGTTGCTCACCTTTGAATACATGGATTCCGCGAAGAAGGCCGCGCCGACGCTGACGCCGTAGAGGCCGCCCACCAGTTCGCCGTCGCGCCAGCATTCCACGGAGTGGGCGTAGCCGCGCGTGTGCAGCAGCGTATAGGCGCGAATTATTTCCGGCAGAATCCAGGTGCCGCCTTGATCCTGGCGCGGCGTATGCGCGCATTGCGCAATGATTTCCGGAAAGGCTGTGTCCGCGGCAACGTGAAATTCACCGCGCCGCAGTGTCCTGCGCAGTCTTCTGGCTATATGTATCTTCTTCGGGAACATAATCATGCGCGGGTCCGGCGACCACCAGAGGATGGGGCTTCCTTCGCTGTACCAGGGAAATATGCCGTTGCGATAGGCCGCTATCAAGCGCTCCGGCGAAAGATCGCCGCCCATGGCAAGCAGCCCATCCTGCGCAAGATGGGGCGGCGGGAACAGGATATTATCGTCGGTCAATCGAAAAACCGGCATGGTCAGCCTCTCATTATCGGGATGTTTCCAGCGTTTCAGGGGAGGCGTCCACCAGGGCCAGGCCAATCTCATTATTCAGATAGAACCCCTGCCGCGTCGGATATAAGCGGTCGCCCAGGCGCCGCAGCAGGCCGCGTTCCTGTAACGTATGCAGCGGCCCGGCAAACCGGTCGTTAAAAGACGCGCCGAAGCGCTCGCAAAACTGCGCATCGGAAATGCCTGTGCGCAACCTGAAATACTGTATCAGCGTTTCCACCTGCTGTTCATGAGCGCGCAGCGTTTCAATTTTCTTGTTTTTCCCCGGCGCGCGCATGTACGCGTCCAGACATACGGGATTGCGCATGCGCGCGCCCGCAATATACGAATAGGCGCCGGGGCCAAAACCCGCGTAGGGCTCATTGCGCCAGTATAT
>SLFT01000437.1 GCA_007124105.1 Candidatus Hydrogenedentota bacterium
CCGCTGTACATGCGCGTTCCACGCTTCTTCCTGTTTCTGTTGCATAAGATGGCCTTCGATACCGGCCCGCATCTGTTCGAGCGGCATATCGGGCAACATGGCGCGATTTTCTTCGAAGAAGGTTTCCACTTCCGCGTCGGAAACAGCAACCTCGCCCACGGCATCGAGCATGTACGCGCGAAATTCGTTCCGCATAGCCTGTGGTTCCAGCTCCGCGTCTGCGTCGCCCAACACTTCGCGCATCAGGAGTTTTTCCATGGCCATGTTTTCAAGCAAATAGAACTGGTATCCTCGGGCCTGGTCGCGCATACCATCGGGCAACGCGCTGAGGTCTTCGTCCAGCATGGCGGCAGTGATAACGATATCATCAGCGCGCATCACTTCGCCCTCGGGCAACGCGTCAAGGTGCGCTTCGGCAAAAATATTGTCGGCGAAGTCCGGGTAAACTTCATCAAATCTCTTCAAATCCGCCGCGGCCGCGGCGACAACCGCGATGCTTGCCAGTACACACAGGGTGAATACGAAAAATATTCTCATGAGGCGCTCCCGTCAAGGGCGATGCCCAATTCTTCGAATTTGGCGACTATGGTGTCTTTATCCATGAACCCCTCCTGACGGTATTGCTCTTCGCCGTCGGCGTCCATGAAAATAGTAGTCGGAATCATGCGAATGCCGTAGCGTTGTCCAGCGGCGCGGTCTTGCCACACATCCACAAACTGAATGCCTAGCGTGTCAGGATAAGATTCCGCCAGCGCCTCGCGCACAGGAACCATCATGCGGCAGGGTACGCATCGCTCCGCGCCCAGACACACCAACCGCGGTTTGCCTTCAAGGGCCGCAAGGTCCGCTGATGTCGTTGTGGCGGGCGTCGCGTTTCGCGAGCCGCCCGCCTCTTCCAACGGCACCGCCTCGAGGTTAGACGCGTCGCCGCCATCCTTCAGATAGAATGCGGCGGCGGCGGCGGCCACTACCAGCGCTACTATAATGACGCGTGTTGTATTGTTCATAACGAAATGCTCCATTCAACGTTAAGCGCGAGGCACTCTCGCGCATGGATATTACGATGACTTATTGTAACAACGCCTTGATTTCGTCGGCAGTTGGCACCTTGCCTACCGCTTTCACCTCGCCGTCTATCACCAGAGCGGGCGTCACCATCACCCCATACTCCATGATCTTGTTGATTTCGGTAACCTTGCTTACTTCCGCGTCCGACTGCAAGGCGTCCACCGCTTCCTGCGCATTCGCCGCCAGTTTGGCGCATTTCGGGCATCCCGTACCCAATACCTTGATCTGTTTCATCGTTTCAACTCCTTATTGTCTGGTTGTCTTATCCAAAAAGCGCGCCGAAGATCAGGCCGCTTGCTGTAGCCATCACCACGACAAGCAAAACATACACCGCTGTTTTTCTTGTGCCCAAAACGCTGCGTATCACCAGCATGTTCGGCAGGCTCAGGGCCGGACCCGCCAGCAACAACGCCAGCGCCGGGCCCTTGCCCATGCCGCTGCCGATCAGTCCCTGTAGTATGGGCACCTCCGTCAGCGTCGCGAAGTACATGAATGCGCCCACTACCGACGCAAACAGATTCGCCCACAACGAGTTGCCGCCCACAAGCCGCGCTATCCAGTGGGACGGGATCATCCCCTCCTGATCGGGACGCCCCAGCAGAAAACCCGCCACAAGTACGCCCGCAAAAAGAAGCGGCATGATCTGCTTGGCAAATTCCCAGCTCGAGCCGCACCATTCCTTCACTTCCCCAGACTCGGAGGAGGTAATGATGGTGAGCCCCACCACGCCCACGCCAAAGGCAAGTACGGGAATCTCCGGGAACAGAAACGCCAGCAGCGCCGTGGGCAACGCCGCTAAAACAAGCTTCCACCAGGGTACGCCAAACCACACCGTCAGCAACACGCCGAATACTGCGGACGCAAGCGCCGTTATCGGCCATTTCCAGGCGAAGATAAAGGCCCATAGACCGCCCGCTTCGAGCGGACGCCCCCAGTTGGCGAACACGAGGATAACCACCATCACGCCAAAATATACCGCCGTCTGCCACAGCGGGCGCGGCGCTTCCGGCTGCGGCATCGCGGCCGCCGCATTCGCCTTTTCCAACTCTTCTTTGCGATAAATACTATGCATGCACAACCCAATAACCACGCTGAATGCAATGGCGAATACCGCCCGGGCAATGCCCAGCTCCGGGCCAAGGATACGCGCGGTCAGGATAATGGCGAGTACGTTGATGGCCGGACCGGAATAGAGAAACGCCGTCGCCGGACCCAGCCCCGCGCCCATACGGTAGATGCCCGCAAACAACGGCAATACGGTACACGAACATACCGCCAGTATCGTGCCGGAAACAGAAGCCACCCCATAAGCGACCACTTTGTTCGCGCCCGCGCCCAAATAGCGCATCACCGACGCCTGGCTCACAAATACCGCTATAGCGCCCGCGATAAAAAAGGCCGGCAACAGACACAGCACCACATGTTCGCGGGCGTACCACTTCGCCAGATGCAGCGCTTCCATTATGGCCGCGTCAAAGCGCGCCCAGCCAATGGGCAGGAAGAAGCAGGCAAAGAAGCCCACTGTCAACCATAGCAACGGCCGCCACTCTTTCTGGATGTTCATGTATGAGAACTCCTGCGCTGAGAATCTATCCTTTGTCAGATTTCCATTGCCTGCCGAGCGATACACCAGGCTCAGGTACGCTCAACGGCAACACTGCTATTTTACCAAATGGCCAAGCAGTTTGTCAAATCTTTTTCTCATTGCCCGAAACAACGATACGCTTTTCAAGCATCCTGTCCGCCTCCTGCAAGCTGTACAGCATGAGCAACAAAAAACGATTGCCTCTACATACGGCGGCTGTAATGAAACGCCCGTTCCCTGCGCTTTACCACGGCCACTGTCTGTTAACCAATTTGACTTACGGAATATTTCTCGCTATAATCTGCGTTTATGCGCATATATGCAGATATTGTTTTGAGGAGCAATGTATGAAGAAAGAAGCGGAACTGTTCAAGATTCTGGCCGACCCGACGCGGCTCCGGCTGGCGGTGCTGCTCGCCGTCCGAGGCGAAACTTGCGTTTGTGAGCTTGCGCGCGCCCTGGACGCGCCCGAATTCAGGATTTCGCGGCATTTGGGCGTCATGCGCGCCGCCGGCATGGTAAAGGCGCGACGGGCGGGCACGTGGATGCACTATCAGCTCAGAAAACCCAAAGGCCGCTTGGAGGCCTGTCTCCAGGACTGCTTCAAAGAGTGTCTTGCCGACCATCGAACAATCAAAGCGGATTTACAGCGCCTGGCCAAAAGCGGCTGCCGACCCGAAGGAAGCAAGGGATGACTGAAAAAAGAAAGATACTGTTTTTATGCACGGGCAATGCATGCCGCAGCCAGATGGCCGAGGGCTGGGCGCGCTATTTACATGGCGATGCGTTGGCCCCCATGTCGGCGGGCATCGAGAAACATGGACTCAATCCCCGCGCGGCAAAGGTTATGGCTGAAGCAGGCGTGAGCATTGCCGAGCAACGCTCCAAAACGATAAACGAGTTACCCGACACGCACTTTGATTACGTGATAACGGTGTGCGGTCATGCGAAGGAACATTGTCCGTATTTTCCGGGCAACGCGAAAGTGTTGCACGTCGGCTTCGACGATCCGCCAAAACTGGCTGAAAATGCGGCGTCCGAAGAAGAAGCGCTGAACCATTACCGGCGTGTCCGCGATGAAATACGCGCATTTGTCGAAACCCTGCCCGAAACATTGATAGACGAGGAAAACGCCTGATGACAGTATCGGCAACCATATCACAATGGTCAACTGCATATTTTTGTTAATGAAACCGGCCTAAACGACTAGAAAGGGACGAACCATGCCGCATGAGACGCAAGCAAACCAGGAACAGCAAGTGCGCGGCGTTGTCCGCGAAGAATATGGGAAGATTGCCCGTCAGGGCGGCAGCTGCTGCGAAACCCCCGCGTGTTGCGGCGCTTCAACCGCCGAAACTGTTGCAAGAACCGTAGGCTACAGCGACGATGAACTCACCGGTCTTCCCGAAGGCGCGAACATGGGCCTGTCCTGCGGGAATCCCACCGCGCTTGCGTCGTTGCGCCCGGGTGAGGTGGTGCTCGATTTAGGCGCCGGCGGCGGTTTTGATGTGTTCATCGCCGCGCGCAAGGTCGGCCCCGCGGGCCGCGCCATCGGTGTGGACATGACGCCGGATATGCTGGACAAGGCCCGCCGCAATGCCGCATCGTTCACGGCAACCTCCGGGCTGGACAACGTCGAATTCCGCCTGGGCGAAATCGAGCATTTGCCTGTGGCCGACGCCAGCGTGGACGTGGTCATCTCCAATTGCGTCATCAACCTGTCCCCAAACAAGCCACAGGTATGGCGCGAGATAGCCCGTGTGCTGAAACCTGGCGGACGCGTGGCCGTATCAGACCTGGCCCTGTTGCGGCCACTGCCAGAAGCGTTGCGCGCATCGGTACAGGCGCTGACAGGCTGTATCGCGGGCGCTGCGCTTGTGGACGACATCCGAAGCATGGTGGAAGCGGTGGGACTCGTGAACGCCGTGTTCGAGACGGATTGCTCCTACGTGGACCAAATGGCTGCCTGGGACGATCCGCTATATCGCGAAATTGCCGCCAATCTGCCGCCGGAAACACGAGCAAGCAATTTCGTAACCAGTTTGAAGATAACAAGCGAAAAACCCTTGGCCTGAATACAAACATCAACCACAAGGAAAGGAAAACTATGACGCATCAGGAAGTTACCCACGAACGTAAGATGACAAGTATATTCGAGCGCTATCTGACCGTGTGGGTCGGGTTGTGTATTGTGGGCGGCATCATCCTTGGCCGTGTCGCGCCCGGGTTGGCCCAAACCCTGGACGGTATGGCAATCCATATCAACCAGGCGCCGGTCATTTCCATCCCCATCGCAATCTGCCTGTTCTTCATGATGTATCCTATCATGGTGAAGATAGATTTTGCGTCGGTGATTCGCGCGGGGAAAAGCGGCAGACCCGTGTTGTTGACCCTGTTTCTGAACTGGTGCATTAAGCCTTTTACCATGTACGCCATCTCCACCTTCTTCCTGGGATTCCTGTTTCTCGGGTTCATTGGCGCTGAGGCAACCGACCTGGTGCGCATGCCCTTCGGACTCGATTTGCCCGTGGGCGCGACACACGGCGCGGGCACGGTCGTTATGCACGAGGGCGTCAAGATGCTCGAAATCCCGTTGTGGCGCAGTTACCTGGCGGGCTGCATCCTGCTCGGCATCGCCCCCTGCACGGCCATGGTGCTGGTGTGGAGCTTTCTGTCCCGGGGCAACGACGGCCTGACCCTGGTGATGGTGGCCATCAACTCATTGACCATGTTGGCGCTCTATGGCGTACTCGGCGGATTCCTGCTGGGCGTGGGACGGCTGCCCATACCGTGGCAGGCGCTTCTGTTGTCCATCGCCATTTACGTGGCGCTGCCGCTGGCGGCCGGATTCTTCTCGCGTAAATGGATCATTGCGGCGAAAGGCGAAGCGTGGTTCAAAGACAAGTTCCTGCATGTGCTGACGCCCATTACCATCATCGCGCTGCTGACCACGCTTGTGCTCCTCTTCAGTTTCAAAGGCGACGTTATTGTCGAAAACCCCTTGACCATCGTATGGATCGCCATCCCGCTGACTATCCAGACGATACTCATTTTCAGCCTTGGTTATGGACTCGCGCGCCTGTTGAAACTCAACTATGAAGACGCCGCGCCCGCCGCCATGATCGGCGCGTCAAATCACTTCGAAGTCGCCATCGCCACCGCGGTCATGCTGTTTGGGCTTGCCTCCGGCGCGGCGCTGGCAACCGTGGTGGGCGTACTCATCGAGGTGCCCCTCATGCTGATGCTGGTTAAATTCTGCCTGCGCACCGAACACTGGTTCCGTAGATAACGGCGCCCGTTGCCGGGACGGCCTCTGGCGTCTGTAAAGCGAGGCTGTCGCCCCGACATCCTGTACAGTGTATCCCAAATACAGTTGAATCCAATCCACGAAATATACTCGAATTCCCGGGGCAAGACCGTAACCACAGGCATGGCAAATGCGTTGTGTACTAGTACTGGAGAAAGCGGCGCCGCTCCGAAAAACCCGCTTTTGCGCTTCACTGCAAACGCAAATTCCATCACGTTGTCAAAGTGTCACCCATGACAGGGTGCCGCTAGTCAAATCATATAACAACGGTTTGCGGGGCGGATAAGAAAAGCGGGAGCCGCAGCAACGGCAACAGACCTGGAGTGATAAAGGCATCAGTCTGCATATATCGTTTGGTGTCTTCATGAACCGGCGATGGATGCCATATCCGATGCTTTGTACAGCGCAGGACACCGGCTGACAGCGTATCAGAACGCGTCGCAGCCCTCGGCCTGGCATCGAGTCTGCGTTGGTTTAACCTGCGCCCGGAAACAACAGTCTGGCGAGATAGAGGCGTTTTCGGTCCTTCTATCACATGTTTTTTGTAACAACCGCAAGGCGCGACAGAATCGCGCGTTATGACTAACCATCGAAAGGGTTTTACGATGAAAGAAGGACG
>SLFT01000330.1 GCA_007124105.1 Candidatus Hydrogenedentota bacterium
GCAGCCATCCGGGAAGGAATCCTTACGGAGGAGATCATGCCTGTTGTAACTCCTGACGGCAAAACAGTGGACAAGGATAATATCGTGCGCGGCGACACCACCCTTGAAAAGCTGGCGCGACTCAAACCGGTTTTTAAGGAAGACGGCACCCTCACGGCTGGCAACTCCAGTTCCTTGACAGACGGCGCGTCAGCGGTAATTGTCATGCGCGAAGACAAGGCGCGGGCATTGGGCTACACGCCGCTCGCCGCGTTCCGCAGTTGGTCCTATGACGCAGTGGACCCGGCGGGCCAGATGCTGATGGGGCCCGCGATCTCAATGCCAAAGGCGCTGTCGCGCGCGGGCATGACCCTTGCAGACGTGGATGTTGTGGATATTCACGAGGCCTTTGCGGCGCAGGTGTTGTGCGTTCTCAAAGCGCTCAATGACGACGTCTTCGCAAAGGAAAACCTTGGAATGGACAAGGCCTGTGGCGAAATCAATCCGGAGTCGGTAAACCTGTATGGCGGGTCGGTGGCGCTGGGCCATCCCTTCGGCGCCACGGGCGCGCGTATGGTAACCACCCTCGCAAATGAATTGGCGCGAAGCGGAAAGGGCGTCGCCCTCCTGGGTATTTGTGGCGCCGGCGGTGTATCCGCTGGAGCAATCCTTGAGAATGTCAATTAGTGCTTTTTTTTTCGATCTGCCACCATCAACGCGAAGAACTTGTATCGGAAAAACGTAGACGCGGCATCTTGCCGCCTTATGCTTTTGCAAGAAATTGGTTCACCGCATTGAGATGCGGCATGGAAGGTTGTGCGCCTTCCACTGTAGCGGCCAGTGCGCCTGCCGCGTTTGCAAAGCGCAGCGCCTCATCAAGGGACATCTGTTCCCACGCAACGCCCAGCGCCGCCGTGAATGCGTCGCCCGCCGCCGTGGTGTCCACGGCGGTCACGGCGAAGGCGGGGACATGCAGTTCTTCCGCGCCGTAATAGAGGCAACCGTGTGCCCCCAGTTTCATGACGACCTGGGCAACGCCCATGTCGCGTAGTTTTCTCGCGGCGCTTCTTGCCGTGTCTATTGATGTTACGGCGATACCGGTTAACGCTTCTGCTTCTGTTTCGTTGGGCGACACAATGGAAGCGCGCGCAAGAGTCTCCGGCGCCACCGCACGCGCCTGACCCACATCCAGAATGGAGAAGCACTGGACTTCTTGCGCCAGGCGCAATGTTGCGTCCATTGTTTCCAGTGGGATTTCCAACTGAGTGATAACGACGTCGGCTTGGGCAATGGTAGCGCGCAATGCCGCAATATCCGCCGGCAACAGTTCATAGTTGGCCCCGGGCGCAACCATGATGGCATTTTGCCCTGAGTCTGTAAGCAGGATCAGCGCGGCGCCCGTCGGGACCTTTGTTGTCGTTTTCAAATGATCCAGCGAGATGCCCTCATGGATAAACCCTTCCCGTTGTAACGCGCCAAAGGAATCGTCGCCCACAACGCCGACAAAGGTCACCGAAGCGCCGAGACGCGCTGCGGCAACAGCCTGATTGGCGCCTTTGCCGCCGTGCGCGGTCATGAATTGTTTTCCGGTAAGCGATTCACCCGGCTTGGGCAGTCGCGCAACGCGCATAATAAGGTCCATGTTTGCGCTTCCAACAACAATGATCTTTTTGGACTCCATGGAATAGATTCCTTTGTATCGCTGAACTTCAGACGCTTCCACAAAACTTTGGTCGGGGACGTTGGATATGTTTGACGGGCCGCAGCACGGATTTAGCTAAGATGCCTATTGTACAAGTCCCGGGTATTATGTATCCAGACGCCGGAACAGGAGTCCCCTGGAAACTTTCATGAACATAGGAGAATATACAAGATATACTGGACACACCGAGAAGATTGGCGTATCATATTCAGGTAGTGTATAGTCTTACGAAACAAACAGACGCGCCAGGTATGCGCGACGGACGTTTTCAAAACGTTGCGTACAACGGGTTGATAACAGTCTGGAAGAGAAGAATGTTATGAAAACATCTATCTTGAAAGAGTTGCCGCTTCTTTCAACTATTCTTATGCTGGCCTTGCTAACAGGCGTATCCGTTGCGTCTTATGCAGATACTTCCAGGTATGAGGGCGCTTCGGTACATGACGAGATGGAAGGCAAGCAAGAAGAAGTAGGCGAGGGACATGAGGGAGAGGAAGCGCCCGTTGCAGAAGGGGAAGACACGCAGGAAGGAGAACCCCCTGGCGATGAGGTTCCGGTTGAGGGCGAAGAGCCTCCGTTTGAAGGCGAACCACCCATAGACAGCGATCCGCCCGGTGATCCGGGACGTCTTGTGGGGGTATCGCTGATTGCGCCGAGGGGCGATATTGTGGTGTCCTCGAATGCGGAGATGGTTTCCTTCCTATTGGCGGCCAAGGCAGATGTTGATGACGGCGACCTTGATCCAGACCGGATAGCCGTGTTGTTCGCCATTGATGATCTGCCTTATCAGGCTGGATGGCATGAAGGCGGATTCTTTTTCCTGAACGTGAAAGCGCCTGCCGCCTCTTTTTTCGAGGAGCAAGCGGAAGGCGAGGCCGCCGGCAATGGGAGTGAAGGGCCTGAGGCCGAGTTGGAAGTACATGTAATTGCGTACGATATGCAAGATGAATCCGCGTATTTTGCAAGTCCAGCTTACATGATACGTTTGCGTACGGCATACGATTTATCTCAAAACGGTTTTGTGGACAATCCATTCCTGGCGCTGTCCGCGCCCGGCGATCAGTGGCAGGCGCTTGTTGCCGGTGATGAATGCCCGAAGGCAGTGGTCATGACATCCATAACACCCGGCGACGGGTATACGCCGTTGTTCATACAGAACCCGACCTACCCCGAGCAGATTACCAGTGTCTGGGCGCCTAATGCGTTGGTCGAGCCAGAAGAATACGGCATTGTAATTGTGGCGACGGCCTGTTCCCCCGATGCGCTGTATTGGCCCTATGAGACTTCGACGATGTACGCGTCCGAGCCGGGACGACTGACACAGGATGGCGCCTACACGGACATCAGCGTTGTTGTCAGCCGTGATCAGGGGCGTACGTTTGAAGATGTGACGCCGTTGCGCCTCGCCGCGCATCCCATTCGTATTCAGTTTGGTCGGTTGACGGAGCGCGACGGTTACCAAACGGTATTTCACGGGTTCCCTACCCTGGTGGACAGCGACACCATTACAGGTATACGCCTGGTGCCCCTTAACGGGCAATGGTCGCGGGACGGGGTGGTGGATTATGGCAAGCCTTATCCTGGAGGCGTACACAGCGTTGATTTACACCGGTTGTACGCACTGGCCCCGTTTGATCTTATTCATCCCGCTGAACTGTCCGTCGAACCGCAACCAACCAGCCCGTATAATTACGGCGCTGTCAGAGTAAACGATCCGAAGACGGCAACATTCACCTTGACCAACATTGGCGGTGAAATGTTGCAGTGCAGACTCGAACTTGATGATAAGGACGGCGTTTTCTTTTTGCAGGGCGTCAACGAAATGCTAATCGAGCCAGGCGACAAGCGAGAAGTGAGAGTACAGTTTAACCCCGGCGACGCCCGGTCATACGAAGCGACCCTTTCATTCTACGGCGGCGAGAACAGTCCGCAACGGTTAACCCTGCTGGGACGCGGCATTCCAAAGGAAAAAAGCATTCAACCATTAGGATGCGGCCCGACAGACGCTCGACGCGGCATTGATGTCGGCGCATGGTTGTTGGGCGCGCTTGTAGTGGCGTTGCTCTATTGGCGCGACAGGCGAGATGCCGCCGCGCGTGTTTCCGGGACACGGACGAACTGATTGCCGGTAGACCGGGACAACCCAGAACATGGCGGTACAAACAGACGAACAACGCATCAAGGAACAGGCGCTCGCCGAGCTTAACCGTTATCCTTTCAAGCCTGCCTGGTGGTTGACAAACAGGCATGGCCAAACCATCTGGGGCGCGGTTGTACGCAAGAAACTCGGACATATTGGCGCGCCGTCAATGCGCCGCGAGCGTTGGGACACACCGGACAACGATTTCCTGGACCTGTTGTTTCTGGACGGCAACAGCCGGGCGCCGGTGGTTGTATTGTTTCACGGCATGGAAGGGTCGGCCCGCTCTTTTTACATCCCTGGGTATGCGCGGCATTTCAAGCGGCTCGGATGGAACTTCGTGGTCATGTTTTTCCGTTCCTGCGGTTTCGAGATGAATCGCACCGCCAAACTCTATCACCTGGGCGCGGTGGAAGACCCGGAATATGCGCTGACGCGGCTTCGCGAGCGTTATCCTGATCAACCCGTTTATGCCATTGGCATATCGCTTGGCGGCAATGTACTTGGCAAGTGGCTTGGCGAACAGGGCGTCCGTGCGTGCGCCTATGTTGATGCGGCGGCGATGGTGTCCCCGCCTTTTGATCCGCTTGCCGCCGCGCCCCGTTTTCACAAAGAGCTGTTCGGTTTGTATGCGCGGCATTTTGTGAAGACCCTTGTGCCAAAGGCGCTGGACGTGGCCCGGCGTTTCCCCGGCCTGTTGGATGAAGAGGCTGTGAGGCGCGCAAACGATTTCTATACCTTTGATACCGCGGTTACCGCGCAATTGAACGGTTACAAAGACGCCGAGGATTACTGGGCGCATACCGCTTGCGGTCAGTTTCTGCAAGGCATTCGCGTCCCCACGCTGCTCGTGGCCGCTGAAGACGACCAGTTCATATTGCCCGAATGTCTCCCCCGCGCCATTGCGGACCAGTCGCCTTATCTGTACCCACAGTTTTCCAGGCGTGGCGGCCATGTCGGGTTTGTCGCCGGTCCCGCGCCAGGATGTACACGATATTGGTATGAGGAACAGACCCTTCGGTTCTTCAGGGTTCAATTGCGATTGCGTTCCTGATTCACGCTGTGTTTCAGCGGCATCGCTGTGGTATCATGAAACGATGAAGATAGGATTGGATAAGACGCGTATACAGGCGCTCTTGATTGCTGTGCCGGTCGTTATACTTGTAGCGGCGGGCCTGTATTACTTTTTCTTTATACGGCCTACTTATGGGGTGTTTCATGAGCCCTGGCTGGCCCAGGATACCGCTGTGCGCGTAGTGTTGAAGCCGGTGCTGGTGCAATCTTATGTATCCTCCCTTGCGCCGACCGGGTCGCGGTTCATTTCCGGCGTGCCCCAGGTAAGCTCGTTGCAGCAGTTTGCCTTTCGCACCGAATGGATACACAAGATGCCCTTCGAGTTTTCGTTTCTGTTGGACCAGCGTTCACCGGAATACTTCGGCGTGTTACTTTTTGTGCGTGAACATCCGGCTTCTGAAGCGTTTGACAGTCTGGTTGACAATTCCGGTTTTTTTAATGGGCTGTATCCGATACGTTGGGAACAGCAGCGCATGTCGCGTCAGGGAACGGGACAGCTGATAGCTTCGGCTACCCTGCCTATTCCGTCCGCAACGCGCGCATCCGTATCGGAATCGTGGCCGCGCTACATCCCCATTGACGCGCCGCCGGTGACAGGCCGTCGTTTCATTGAGATAGCCGTAAATAATCGCAATGGCGCGCTTATGGAACTGCATGGCGCGTTGGAGCGGGCAGTGACGCCATGGGCCGACGTGAATCTGGAACGGCGTATGCGCCAATTATGGCCTGTAATTCTGGACGCGCGTCTCACCGCCGATCTGGCTGGAAGCGACAGGCTTGTATTTGCGGCGGAAATTGTGTGCGCCACGCCCATTGAAGCCAATGACGTGCGGTTGACTGTACAGAACGCCGCCGAGGCGGTGGGGCGGTATTTGCGGAGCACTCACGGGTTTGAATTGAATGGAAGCGCTACAGTTTCCGGGGACACGGTTCACGGTGAATATGTACTGTCCGATTTCGAGGCGCGGTTGCGGCGGGCATTGGGAGGATAGGAGTGAGGGATGGCGCGGTACTGGCGTTTTCTGATTTTTTGTGACAGACATTCCGTGGCGCCGGGAGTTCTATGAGGGGCAAGAACTGGGGGAAATGCAATAGTATATTTACACCTTACAACCTTTAAGGAAAATATAATTTATGCCTTCTCCGTTCTTAAGTCATATTTTGAAGCGTACATTGTGTTTTGACGGCGCCGCCGGCACTATGTTCCAGAAACTGGGACTTGACGATAGCCATTACGGCGGCGCTAACTTCAAAATGCTAACGGACCTGTTGTGTTTTTCAACGCCTGATGCCGTGCGCGATATCCATTTATCTTTTTATCGCGCCGGCGCCGACGCTGTTGAGACGAATACCTTTGGCGCGTCGCCGCTGCGCTTGGGCGAGTATGATTTCTCGTCGCTGGATATTTCCGCGTTTACAGGCATTCCGGACGGCTTGGAATTGCGTTCCGCTGACAGTACCACCCTTGTGTACCAACTGAACAGGCGCGCAGCGGCCATTGTCAGGGAAGCGCAACGCCAGTATCGCAAAGAGAAGGGTTATGACGGACGCCCCCTTTATGTAGCGGGATCAATTGGCCCATCGAATCATGTTGTGTCGGCGACGATGGCCAACCTGCGTCAGGCAACTTTTGACCAGATTAGCGATAATTTTTATTCCC
>SLFT01000007.1 GCA_007124105.1 Candidatus Hydrogenedentota bacterium
CTTGTTGTGCGCAAAAAAATTAGAAAAAACGTTGTTGAATGTGATCCGTGAACCCCTGTCCGACGCTGTCTGACTTCGTCCGAATGCGCCCGACCGCGCGCGGAGCGAGCTTGTTTTGCGTTAGACCCGTCTGGTCATCGTACGGTTTCTGCTAGGCCAGGCGCGCGATCCGGTCAAAAACATGTTGGGCAAGCAGCGTTTTGTCAATGTATCCCAAGGACTCGGGTTGTGTATCCGGCAGTAAAATCCATGCCTCGCCCTTATCAGCGCCAATAGCGTCCTTTTCGCCGCTGATTGTATTGGCCACAATCATGTCGAGGTTCTTACGCCGTAATTTTTTATCGGCGTTGGCCACGATATCATGGGATTCCGCGGCGAATCCGACCACCTTGCAGCCAGGCCGCTTTTGCGCGGCGGCGGCCGCTATAATGTCGGGGTTGGGGACAAGGGTCAGACGCAGCGCGTTGTCATTCCGCTTAATCTTCTGTTCAGATATTTTTTCCACGCGAAAGTCCGCTACGGCGGCGGCGGCAAGAATCACATCGCTTTGGTCGGCGCGCGCCATGACAGCGTCATGCATTTGTGCGGCGGTGGCGGCGTATACAATTTCGGCGGCGGCGGGCGGTTTTGTATCGGCGGGTCCGGACACTACGCACACCTGCGCGCCGCGCCGCAACGCTTCGAGCGCCAGCGCGCGTCCCATCTTGCCCGAGGAGCGGTTGCCAATAAAGCGTACAGGATCAATAGGTTCGTAGTTAGGCCCGCTGGTAATGAGTACGCGTTTCCCCGCAAAATCCTTCTCGCTGTGCAGGGCGATGGCTACAGCGTCCAGGATGTCGTCCCGGTCTGCCAGACGCCCGATGCCCGTGTCGCCACAGGCGAGATTGCCGCTGGCTGGACCCACGAACAACGCGCCCCGCGCTCGCAACTGCGCTACATTGGCCTGCGTGGCGGGATGGGTATACATGGCCGTGTTCATGGCGGGCGCGAACAGGACAGGCGCGCGCGTGGCGAGCAGCGTAGTGCTCAACCAGTCGTCGGCAATGCCGTGCGCCGCCTTGGCAAGGATATTGGCCGTGGCGGGGGCTATCAAGAACAGGTCCGCTCGTTGCGCCACGGCAATATGTTCCACGCCAGGCTGGACACAGAGCGCGAACATTTCGGTGATTACCGGCTGGCCGGCGACCGCCTCGAAGGATGCCGGACATACAAGGCGCTGCGCGGACTCGGTCATGGCCGTCAGTACAGTTGCGCCTTGCTGCGTCAACTGCGACGCCAGCTCGCAGGCGCGATACGCGGCGACAGAACCGCACACCCCAAGCAGAATTGTCTTGTCCGCGAAGAGCAAACTCATGACTAATTACTCGTCATATTCCAGGTAGTGCTCTTCTTCTTCATCCGCGGTTGTAGAGGAGAGTTTGCCTGCCAGCACCTCCTCAAGCGCCTTGACCGTGTTCTTATGTGACCGCATCGAGGCGCCGAACCCGTGGGGCTCGTTCTTGGTAAGCTGGTTCGAACGCGCCGCGGCAACAATTACCAGGCGGTATAAACTGTCGAACTTGTCTTTGAAATCATCTACACAATATGGGGTCGGCATGACGCTGAACTCCTGTTGTACTGCTGCTCCGAAGATTTTGCATGTATTGAAACTTTGGCCATATTCTCAGGAATTCAATAAACCGCCAAAGAATGAACACCATACATCACCTTCATAATCCGAGGTAAAGGCAAACGCGCCTCAACCGTAACTTTTATTAACGCTTGGATAATACAAGCATGAATATAAGCGTATTATGTTGATTTTGCGCGCTAAGTATATCATAATCCAGCGGTGGTTCGGGAATTTTTTGCGATGGGACACTCCCGCCCGCCATTCATTGGCCTCTACTGTCGCCGCGAACAAGCGCGGTTAGTTCAGCGGACGCGCGTTCAATATCATCATTCACCACAATATGGTCGAATTCATGACGCGCGGCCATCTCTTCCTCGGCGTTATTCAGCCGCAGCGCCATATCTTCCGTGTCGTTCACGCCGCGTAATACCAGTCGTCGCGCGAGCTCGGCCATGCTTGGCGGCGCAATAAATATAGAGACCATATCCGGATAAAGTCGCTTGATGGCGCGCATCCCCTGCACGTCAACCTCGAAAATAACGATGACGTCGTCAGTCAATAAACGATCAATCTCGCTTTTGAGGGTGCCGTATCGCTGCCCATGCACATGCGCCCATTCGACCAGCGCATCCTTTTCAATTAACTGGTCAAATTCGTCGGGCGTGTAAAAATAATACTCGACGCCGTGTGTCTCACCGGGGCGGGGCGGTCGCGTGGTGGCCGATACGGTAACAACGCCGTTAGGCACTTGTTCGCGCACACGCCGCAGCAGGGTGCCCTTGCCCGCGCCCGACGGCGCCGCCACGATTACCAGTCTTCCGTGTCGTTTTTTTGTTTTATGCATTTTATATCTGTACCTCGGGTGGGATAATAATGTACGCTATAACGCAGCAGCGGTTTCCAGCCGCACTCGCGCAACGTGTATTATACTATACGCGGAAACGTTAATCACGGTCCGCTTTGCCGCTTTGACGGCAAAAGATATAAGGGTAAATGCCATGCAATTGTTGTTGATGCGGCACTATTGGCGTCAATTTGTCGTTATCGCAGCGGCGGCACTGCCGCTTGCGTTCTTTACGGACTCGGCCCGCGGTCTGGACACCGACCGTATTCGACCCGATGACGCGAATCCATTCTACTGGCAATACAAAGGCGAACCGGTGCTGCTGCTGGGAGGCAGCTGGCAGGATAATTTATTTAACCATCCGACTTTGCTTGAGGAGCATCTGGACTTACTGGTTTCGGTGGGCGGCAATTATGCGCGCAACACCATGAGCAGCCGCAATAGAGATAATGTCTTCGCCCACGAGCAAACAGAAGAGGGACTTTACGATCTGGATCGTTTTCATGAGCCTTATTGGGACCGCTTCGAGAATTTCCTTCGGCTAACCCATGAGCGCGACATCATCGTCCAGATTGAAGTATGGGACCCCCACGATTTCTACGCGGACCGTGAGCCCCGTGGCGGCTGGTCGAAACACCCCTTTAACCCCGTCAACAACGTCAACTATACAGCCGAGGATACGGGACTGCCCACCGAGATCAGCTATCGGGTTGCGCCGCAGCCGTCGCCCCATGCCTTCTTCCGAACCGTCCCGGCGCTGAATAACAATGAACGCGTGTTGGCGTATCAGACGGCTTATGTGAACAGGATGCTGGAGCATTCCTTGCCCTATCCCCATGTCATCTATTGTATGAACAATGAAATCGGCGAACTGACCGAGTGGGGCGACTTTTGGGCGCGCCATATCCAACGGCGCGCGTCCGAGGCCGGCGTTTCCGTGTATACCGCGGACATGCGCCGCGACCACAATATCCGCACAGACGACCATAATCATATTTACGACCAACCGGAACTGTACACCTTCGTGGACATCTCACAGGTTACCGGAGGGCGGGGTCAACGCCATTACGACGATGTCATTTACGTTCGCAATCGTATCGGCGACCATCCGCGTCCCATTAACAACGTGAAGAATTACGGCGCCGCTAAACACGGCGAGGAAGAATCGGTGGCGCGGATGTGCCGGTTTATTTTTGCCGGCGGCGCGTCGTCGCGTTTCCATCGGCCGCACCCCATTGAAGATGCGGCGGAACACGCCCGCGCCATGCACTGGGGGCTGGGGTTGAGCCCGCGCGCGCAGACGACCATACGCGCCATGCGTAAATTTGATCAGGCCTTCGGCGTGTTCAGGTCGGCGCCGCGCAACGACTTGCTGTCTAATCGCGACGATAACGAGGCGTATCTGCTGGCCGTGCCCGGCGAACAATATGCCGTTTACTTCCCTGACGGCGGCGCGGTGACTCTGGATGTATCTGAGGTCGTGGGCGACATGACTGTCCGGCGACTCGATGTGGACACGGCCCAGTGGCGCGACGAGGGGGCAGCGTCCGGCGGCGGGATACTAAGCGTTGTCGCGCCCGCGCCTGCGGACGCAAGTATATCTGACAACGCGCATGCCCGGGAGAATCTGGTTGTAAACGGCAGTTTCGAGGCTGATCCCCTGCCTGATACGCCCGGATACACCAGTACCATCACGGGATGGACCGTCTGTGGCGTACACGGGCATCTCCTGAACGACGAAAACGGCCCCTTCTACACTGCCGCGCTGGGACCCATTCCCGATGGCGAACAGGTCTACGGCAGTCAGCACGCGGGCGTGTTGTCTCAAAAATTGCGGCGTCTTCAGGATGGCCGCCCCTTTTCTTTTTCGTGCCGCGTGAATTGCCGTTGGGAGAATGAAGGCATGGACCTGGAGGTGGCACTCGGCGATTACGTTCTCTGGAGCGGCACGGTCACCCCGCAAGCCGACGATTTTCTCACCATTGAATACGAAGGCGTCTTTGACGCGGCCTGGGGCGATGCCCTGACATTCACATTCGAGAACCCGCACGGCGACGCTACCTTGCTCCTGGACGACGTTCAGCTGTATTCCGCACCGGGTTTCGGGAAGCACAGTATCGTAGTGCTTGCTGCACAGTAGCGCGACACATCAAGCCTGAGAGCGTGTACGAAAAGTCCAGATTGCTTCGCTTTGCTCGCAATGACGGTAAAACCGTGAGCGTCATTGCGAGCAAAGCGAAGCAATCTAAAAAGGTTCACAACACGGCAAAGTGGTGAGGAGACTTTTCGTACACGCTCTAAAGAAAGACGCCGGTTTGAATCCGCAGCTTACACGGTCACTTCCCAGCCTTCCCGGTAGTCAGACCTGATGAGCGCCTGCGCATCGGGCGCGTCTTTACAGGTCATGGTGCGGTGGTCCCAATCAAACCCCGAGGAAGCGCGAAACGCGTTGTTTGCCAACAGCACGGCTTCGGCAAGGGGGCCGGTGTAGTCGAAATTGCAGGTGGGCGGCGTGTCGTCGCCTTTACAGGCGTTGATGAATTCGTTGCGGAACCCCGGCGACTCGGGAATGAAAGGCTCGGGCGGCTCGAAGTCGGCAAACTTGTCTTCCGGCAGCAATTTGCGCTCTTTGAAACCGCATAGCAACATACCGTCCGATCCGATGAACAAGGTGTTGCCCGCCACGGGCAATCCCAGTTCGCGCAGGATGTCCGGACCGCCGTCTTTCTGATACCAGTGCAGCTTCACCGCTTGCCGGTCGCCTTTCGCGGGAAAATCGAGGGTGGCGTGAAAGTCCTTGGGCGTCATGAGGGAGTGCGGTTCCTGGCCGCCGGCGCTGACGTGGGTCGGATAATCAAGGTCCAGCGCCCAGAAGGGGATATCGAGAATATGGCAGCCCCAGTTCCCGGTTTCGCCCGTGCCAAAGTCCCAGAAAAACCGCCAGCCGTAGGGGGTTACGTCCGGGTCATAGGGGAAATCAATGGTGGCGGGTCCCAACCAGAGATCATAATCGAGCGTGTCAGGGATGGGCGTCTCTGCGTCCCTGGGCGGAACCATGCCCCGCGAACTGTTCACCCAGCTATGCACCTCGGCCACCTCGCCGATAGCGCCGGTCTTAATCAATTCGACGACGCGGCGCATGTTGTCGTAAGCGTGGCGTTGCGCGCCCAATTGCGTGACAAGCCCCTTGCTTCGCGCCATTTCTGTGAGTACGCGGTTTTCCCAGACCGAATGGGCAAGCGGCTTTTCCAGATACACGTGCTTGCCCAGGTCCATGGCCATATAGGCCGGGTGAAAGTGGGTGTGATCAGGCGTGCTGATGACCACCGCGTCAATGGACGCGTGCATCTTGTCAAACATGCGGCGGAAATCCATGAACTGTTGCGATTTCTCGAAACGCTGATACGCTTCGCCGGCGCGCTCGAGATCAACATCGCACACGGCGACAACATTTTCGCGACGCATCTCTTTGAAGTTGGTGAGTCCCATGCCGCCAATGCCAATAAAGGCAATGTCGAGCTTTTCGTTGGCGGAACGGGTTCGGGCAATGGCCGGACCAGTTTTCATGGCGGCAACGCTGAAGGCCGCGGTTTTCATGAAGGAACGTCGTGTAATATTGTTTACCATAATCCATCTCCTTGGTATGTACGAACGCGGCGTGTTCGGCGCCGCCGCATTGTCGCCGGTTACAGGCGTAAAAATAGCATAATGAAAAGAGGCCGTAATACAGAACGGTTTTAATTGCCAACACCTGTCTAGCGTACCAGATTATGCCCCATGAATTGCAACCGCTGAACGATATTCTTTGTCCGCTGGCGGTGGTGAATCATGGGGAAGCGCCGTTTGTTGGACGCCTGCACATCAAACCCGTGTTCCGCGAGGCGAATATCCTTCTTTTTTGCGCTTTGTGGCGCGAAACTGTATGATCGCGGAATAAGAAAACTCATGGACGAAAGATAAGGAGAAAATTATGTCCCTATCGCCAATTCATACAATACCGCAACTTCCGATATCGTCATTTGCAATTCCACTTGCAATATGGGCGGCGGCACTGCTGTTTGTGGTCGCGCCCGCCGCGCGATGCGCGCCGCC
>SLFT01000504.1 GCA_007124105.1 Candidatus Hydrogenedentota bacterium
CCGTCATGCGCGCCATGAGGGCAACTCTGTCCGGCATTCTCTGTTGCGGGCGCGTGCTGATGCCCGTCATGCGCGCCATGAGGGCAACTCTGTCCGGGATTCTCTGTGGCGGGCGTGTGCTGATGCTGCTCGCCAGCAGGATGGTTCTCCGAAGGATTTCCTTTGTTGAGATATTGGGCTGGATTCGCGCGGACAGCGTCCACGCACGCCTCAGATTCAAGCAACAGCAATTGGTTCGCTATCGAGAATGCCGCCGGCGCGTCGCCCAGCGGCTCGCCAGTCACGATGCAGACGTCATCCGGGGAATGGTCGGCGCGCTTTTTCTCGAGCAGTGCCACGTCCACTTTTTCGATAAACTTCTCGGGATCGCCCTCGAATACGCCTTCACATCCCGCGCAGCAGAAGCGCACCAGACGATTCTGATGGACATAATCAATTGGGTCGCCCATGCTCCCAAGCGCCGTGTCCATCACCAAACAGACGTCAAGCGGGTAGGCGGCTTGCTGCTGTTCAATGATGACGGCGTTTACCGCAGCCTCATAGTCGGCTCTGGTGTCGCGATACTTGCCGACGCAACCAGCGCAGCAGAAACGCACTTCACGGTCGTTGATGGTTTCGATCACAGGCTCGCCCATGGAATCAAGCGGTTGTCCTGTTACGGGACAGGATGTCAGTGTGTAAGTGTGGCTGTCGCTTATGGTATTGACTTGGGACGCGCTCACACCGGCTATGCCAAACACAGCGGCAACGGCCAACAACGCCGCTACAAATAAAGCATTCTTCGTATTCATTGTCTATACTCCTTATTACATAAATTTCTACGGACACAATGCAAATCGTTGAGGGGGGGGGGGGAATCGCAATCCGCGTAGTTTAACAAAGAAATAGACACTTCAGTATGTAGACAGGAGGGTGGGAGTAGCAGAAAAAATCGTCGGTCGCAATCATATCACAATCATGATTAGCCATCGTTGTGATTGTGGTTGAAGTCAGCACAACGTCCGCGGGATACGGGGCTTCCACGGCGGAGGTACGCACAAGAGCGTTGGAATAGGTTCTGTCGTCAATGGCGCGGACACAACAGCGTTGCTCGGCAATGTTACATCTGCTTACCGCCACTGCACCTACCGTCTCGCCGACAATATTGGCGGCGCCACAGCAGGTACGCATACTGGCCTCTCGAACTTCAGCCGCTTGCTCTTGGCAACAACAGTCAGTGCCATCCGCCTCGCATTGCGGCGGGCAAGGGCAGGCAAACGCAGCAAGCACCGGCGCTAATATTAAGGCCAGTACCAGCGGCACCCCGATATGTTGTATTCCATGGCTCAATCGAGCGTCCTTTAACATTTTCTATTGCTTTACATCTCAGTATACCATGCGACCTGCCGAATAGTCAAGTAAATCTACAACTATACTTCATATTGGAGTTCCGGGGACAGTATACTTATCTCCCATTCCTTCTCCTATTTGGGCCTGGCCTTATTGGGGGCCCGTGGACAAAGCGCCTTCAAATATCCAGGCCATGCTGGAACTCTTGCCGGACGAACATGAACCGAAAGATGGGGACAAGCAACCCCGCTGAAAGGCGTATATTATTTCCATCCACAGGGTAGTTATCATACCGGTGTTCGTATTCATCGGATGTATGCCGGGTACAGACGTAATGCGAGATTGCCTGCAACATGCTTTCTTGTCGGTATGCACGAGCGGGGCTTCTGAAAGCCGATAATTTGTGTTGGCCTGTGAACATAGTTGCCGCTGAGACGTTATGTACATATACTATTGTCGCGCTTGTGGTGATGAGCGTATGCGTTGCATAAAGCGTTGGCGCATATTCGCGCGATATGGCTGTTGGCAAAACCAAGAAGGAGTCCGATTATGAACATGCGATTACTTTTCGCGCTTGTGTTGGTGGGCGTCGTGACGGCGGCCGGTGGCGTTGCCGCCGAACAGCAGGGACGTCTGCGTTTGAATGATCCCGTGGCGGATGGGTTGCATACGCAACAAACCACGCTGGAAGACCAGACGGATGTTGCGGTGACGGTATACAACAATGATCGCGCGCTGGTGCGCGATCGCCGAAAAATAACCTTTCTGCCCGGCGAGTCTCACTTGAAATTCATGGACGTGGCGGAATCTATCATGCCGCAGACGGTGAGTTTGCGCTCGTTGAACGACCCGGGGAAACTAAAGATTCTTGAGCAAAATTTCGAATACGATCTGATGAGCCCGCAGAAGCTGATGGAGAAGTATGTGGGCCGCGAGGTGAAACTAATCAACAAAAGCGAGGACTATACGTTCTACGAACAGAAGGCCACATTACTCAGCGTTAACAACGGTCCCGTGTACGAGGTGGACGGCGAAATCTACCTGGGACATCCCGGCGAAGTGGTGCTTCCGGAAATTCCCGAGGAACTCATTGCCAAGCCCACGCTGGTATGGCTGTTGTCCAATGACGGGGCGGACCACGAGATCGAAGCGACTTATCTGACAGGCAACATCAACTGGAGCGCGGATTATGTGGTGACGCTCAACCGCACCGAGACGGCCATGGACATTGAAGGGTGGGTTACGCTGAATAACCGCAGCGGCGCCACATACACGAATGCAGAGTTAAAACTGGTGGCGGGCGAACTCAACCTGGTGGATGAAGGGCGCGCCATGGGAGCCAAGATGATGCGCGCCGATATGGTAATGGCCCCGTCCGCGCCGATGATGGAACAGGAGGCTTTTGCCGAATACCATTTATACACGTTGCAACGGCGCACCACCATCAGACAGAACCAGTCCAAGCAGGTGAGCCTGCTCAGCGGCACTGAGGTGCCCGTGGAAAAGCGCTATGAATTTCGCGGCAACGTGAACTTCTATAGTTCCTCGATTTCAGCGCTCAGAAACCAGAACGCTGATGTGTTCCTCTATTTTCAGAACCGCGAAGAGGACGGCATGGGCATGCCGCTGCCCGCGGGCGTCATACGCGTATACCAGGAAGACCGTTCCGGCATGCTACAATTCTCGGGCGAAGACCGTATTCAGCATACGCCCAGGAACGAAGAAGTGCGCCTGACCCTGGGCAAGGCTTTTGACGTGGTGGGCGACCGCATCCAGACCGATTACCGCTCCCTGGGTACGCGCACACACGAAGCGGCGTTCAAGATTGACCTGCGCAACCGCAAAGATACAGCCATCACAGTGGATGTAGTGGAGCCCATGCCCGGCGACTGGACGGTGGTGTCCGAATCGCATCCGCACGAAAAACGGGACGCGCGCACGGCTGTATTTTCGCTTGACATCCCCGCGGACGGCGAAGTGGAATTGACATACCGTATCCGGGTTACCTATTGACGCGGATTTCGTATCCGGCACAACAGCCATTCGAAAAAGGAGCGCAACGCGATGAAAACGCTCAGTGTGGCGCAAATGCGTGAAGCTGACCGCCGCTGTATTGAAGATATCGGCATCCCCGGCGCGGTGTTAATGAACAACGCCGGGGCCGCCGTGTTTGAACAGATTGACCGGGGGCCGGTTGGCGTGGTCTGCGGCAAAGGAAACAACGGCGGCGACGGTTTTGTCGTGGCGCGGCTGGCCATGCTTGCGGGATATGAAACACGGCTTGTACTGGTGGCGCGCCCCGAGGATATTCGGGGCGACGCCGCCATATTCATGCGCGCGTATCAGCGGCTGGGCGGCGAAATTCAAGCGGCAACGGACGCGCAAGAAGCGGCAGCCGCTGTGCGGAATCTGGCGGATTGCGCAACGCTGGTGGACGCGTTGCTTGGCACGGGTACGCGCGGCGAAGTGACCGGCCCGATTCGCGACGCTATCGAGGCCTGGCCTGATGACCTACGTACTGTTGCTGTTGACGTGCCCTCGGGCATGAACGCCGACACGGGCGAAGCCTGTGGGGTGTGTATGCGCGCGAATACGACCGTAACCTTTGCCTTTGCCAAGGATGGATTTACAGCGCCGACTGCCAGGGCCTTCCTGGGAACGCTGGTAGTTGCCGATATCGGGATTCCAGCCTGTTGCGGCGATGACGCGCTTTGGGCCGAGGTACAGCGCCGCTGGTAACAAACGTTGGCAGCGGTTGTCTCTGGTCAATGTCTGTTCGCGCCATGGCCTTGTTTACAGGTCGGCCACCAACGCTTCGAGGAACTCACGGGCCTTGATGGCTTCCTGGATCGTTTCCTTCACATCGCCGGGGGCGAGTGTTTCCACCACCAGCGCGCCGCCGGTGAAACCGCCCTGTATGAGACGTTTCATGACAGCGGGGAAATCCACCATGCCTGTTCCAGGCGTTACATCCACTTTGCGCGGGTGTTCGTAATCCTTCACGCACATCCCAACAACCAGTCCGTCCACGTCGGCTGCGTCGTCCACAGGATCAAGTTCGGCGTCCGAATAGTAGAAGATATTGCCCGGATCGTACCACACCCGGAAATTCTCATGATTCACCTCGTTCACAATGTCGCGGCATTGCGCCCCTGTGGCGTTAAGGCCGCCATGAGGCTTGACGCTGATGCTTACCCCTTTCTCGGCGGCGTAATCGCAGGTTTCCGCCACGGCCTTGTAGTACGGGCCTTGCAGTTCCGGGTCGCCGACGCCGCCCATCAGCAGGTCGGCCACGCCCGCCGCCTCACAGTTGTCTATCAGGCTGCGCATACCCGTAATGCCCGCGTCAAGCGATTCAACAACGGGGATGCCGCCGCCATAGGCCGAGGGCACGGACAGTCCGCGCGACTTACACGCTTCGCCCACCGCCAGCGCCTCATCCAGCGTCGTTTGATAGGTGATAACAAGTCCGCCACGCCCGTCAATTTGTGTGCTCATTAGACCCACATGACGATAACCGGCTTCGGCAATAGCATCCAGCGCGGCTGGATATTCCAGGCTGCCAAAGGGGCGTGTGTAACACCCGATCTGCCAGGGGCTATTGTCAGCGGTGTCGGACGATTCCGAGCCGGCCTCTGCAAAGCCTTTTGTGGATAAGCCCAGTGCCAGCGCGCCTCCCGCTGTCAGGCGATTCAAGAAATCGCGGCGTGTCAACTCATTTCGTCCATTCATAGATGTACTCCTTTGTCGCTTTGCAATACTTGACAGCCATGCATGGAAATATTATACAGGCATCATGTTTTGGAAAGCGTAGCATAAACTCGCATCATTGTCAGAAAGACGTCGCCGTGGAGAAATAGTTGAATGACGGCTTGCGACGGCATTGCAGCAACCCAATTTAATGGGCCGTTTGCATTACGGGCATTTAGCCCGCATATTTTCTCTGGGTTGCGGGCATCACCCGTATCAGTCAGACGTTTCGCTATTTTGCTTTCTGGGACGTCCCCAAAGTTTGATATACTCCTGTTTTGTCATAGTACGTGATTGTGATCGCAGAAGTCGTTGCGCTAATACATTTATTTCGTTCACATGCCGCTCGTATCGCGTGCGTAGCCTGTCCGACAAATTGTCGTCTTTTCCCTCAATGTACTCTTCAAGTATCTTAACAGCGATCCCGCAATGTTTAACTCCCCGCAGGCGCAACGAGGCATCCATTAGCGACAAGCGCTCCATTGTGTGGGCAAAGTTGACATGAGCCTGGACAACTAGCATTGTGTCCTGCGGATGATGTTCGAAAAGGTCGTCAAACACCATCCGTACATCCTCATAGACGGGTACAAAGTTGGCGTGAGCGCGTTGCGAGACAATTTGGCCCATCACCACCCGAATCTCAAACGCCCACGGGTCTTCGTCGCCATGTGTATTTACCCAATCGTGGCCTGTCGCAAGCGCTTCCCATTCGTCATTAGAATAAGTACACAGTTTCATCTTCTGGCGCACGGCCCAGGAACGCAGTTCGAAGGGAAGTGCGTCATCCGCGATCAATACGTCACAGGCTTCGACTGGCGCATAGTTCTCATTGGCACCGGGACGGCGACGGCCCTCCGCCGCGTAGAGAAGGTCGTCCTGCCTGAAGGTCGTTGCTTCAAAAGACACTTGTGGACGACGGGTGAATTCGCTGAATGCAATTATATCGGGGCCGAGGCTGGCGAGGGACATTATGGTCAGTATCATTGTGCCCATCATAAGGCGCGCTCCTTTCTCCTGAGAAATAAGATTGCGAACCATTAAGAATCAACATTTTAACAAAATACATGGTTCTTTACCTCTGACTATGTACAAGCGCGAATGCTGTCGGTTAACATGTCGTGCAAGTATCTTGTTTAACGCAATCAAACACGAGTAATCACTTGTCAACCCCCGGTTCAGCCGCGACGGGGCGCTGCTCTGCGACGCATATACTTGTGGGTGCGTATACGAGTTACTCTTGCCTCGTTGTGGTTTCCTGTTCCGCCAGCGCTTCGTATGCTGCAGCTAGTTTGCGGCGGATTCTAGCGGGATCAAAGTCTATCTCTACTTCGCGCGTCGTAGTGAACCTGTAGCCTGTTTTTATTTCCATTGTGGGTGGTTCGTAGTTTTCAGGGTACGCGTCCGCAAGTTTTTCCAGCCATGGAATACTCAAATCAGGCGATATCCGAGAGAG
>SLFT01000419.1 GCA_007124105.1 Candidatus Hydrogenedentota bacterium
CGACCCTGATGTGTTGCGCCAGGCGCCGCTTGATTATCGGTTTATGGAGGCGCGTGACTACAGTATGCTCACCTACCATGAACTGTTGCCTGAAACGCTGCAGCTGGTTCGAGAACTGACCGATGCGCATCCGTCAGTATATGGGAAAGTATTGGCGCTTGAAGACTTTCTGGGCAGCGAATCCTTCGCGTACACGTTGGAGGTGCCGTTGTTGCCGGCGCGCAATGGCATGGACGCCTTTATCAATGATATACGACGCGGCCATTGCGAATTCTTCGCCTCTGCGCTGGCGCTTATGACGCGTAGTCTCGGCATACCCGCCCGCGTGGTCAGCGGTTTCCGCGGCGGTGAATACTTGCCGGGCGAGGAGGCATACCTGGTCCGCGCCAGCATGGCCCATCTGTGGGTTGAAGTGCTGATCCCCGACCATGGTTGGGTGCGTTTTGATCCATCGCCCCGTTCCGAAATGGCGCCGACGGGTTTTCAGCGCATGCAGATGGTCTGGGCGGTCTACCTGTTGCGCGCCAAGATGTTCTGGTTTCAGGAGGTGGTTGGGTTCGAGGGCGGCATACGTCTTGACCAGATTAACTGGCCCTGGCGTGGACGTACGCGACCTGCCCCGCCGCAACCGTCAGAACCTGTCGTGCCCGACGAAGAACAGGAGGCCCGTTCACTCTATCAGTACATCGCATTGCTCCGACATCCCTTCGCGCAATGGAGCGCAATTGCGGCGTGTTTGCTGGGCGGCGCCTTTGTGTGGCAGAAATGGCGGGAAAACCGCGACAGCATTGCGATCCTCACTGCGGACCAGCAGCGCATACGAAGGCTATATCGCCGTTTTCTGCGCGCACTTGCCGCGCTGGGTATTGACTGTAACAACAAAACAGCAGGAGAACTGCAGCGCTGTCTCAAAGAACTCGGCATTGACGATTTGGAACAACTCGACGAGTTTGTCGCGTTATATAACGCTGTCCGCTTCGGAGGCCGGCCCCTTACACGAGAACAGCAAATTACCTTCAAACGTCGCCTGCGACAACTACGCTCGCGCACACTTTGAGGGGAGATATGCCGTTTTTTTTTCTCGTGTTCCGGCCACCTGCTTTTTTTTGGAATTGACCCATTGTCAGCGGAGGGGTACGCTGCGCTATTGAAAAGATAAACACGGAACAGGGGGCAAATCTCCGGTATTATGTACGCCGAAAGCCTTACGGAGGCGTACCATCAATACGGCCCCAATCCTGGAAGAGTTGCGTCAACACGCGCCTGTACTTCCGAGATATTGTGTTGCAACGTGGCGTACGCGCTTGTTAATGGTCACAGACATTAGCGCCGGATTGCAGGGTTCCGGCCATCAAATCTGTGGCAAGCGTTTCAGGCGTTTCCGCCGGTGCGCCTACAATCACTTCGATGTTGTGTTCCGCGAACAGCATTTGTGCGCGTGAGCCCATCCCGCCCGCGATGATTACATTGGCGCCCTGCTCAGCGAGCCAGCGGGGGAGCAATCCCGGCTCGTGCGGCGGCGGTACAATGTCGTTGCGCGTGAGAATTTTCTTTTCTGTCGGTTCCACGTCCACAAGAGCGAACTGTTCGCAGTGACCGAAGTGCATGGCGAGTTTTCCGTTGGCAATGGGTACGGCAATACGCATAAGTCTTTTCCTTTTTTCAGTTGAGGGCGCGTGTGTTTTCCGCACCTTCCTTTTTTAGAATTGAATACAGCTGATAGATGCCAATAAATAATACAGGTTCTGCTGTGCCTGGCGACGTTCCCGGCGGCAGCAATCAATAAGAATTGTCAGCCATGCGTTTGCGCGTGTTTTGCAATGGCTTCGACAATATCGCTCATAACGGCGGCGGTTGGCGACGTTTTGAAATGATGTACAAAAGCGCGTCCCATGTCGCAGGCTTCGGCGACTCGCGGGTCCATTGGGATGGCGCCCAGGAAAGGTACGCGCATGTCTTCGGCGATCTTGTTGCCGCCGCCGGTTTGTAGTATGGCAGTGATTTCACCACATTTGGGGCATGCGAACCCGCTCATGTTTTCGATAATCCCCAGGACGGGCACTTGCATCTGGCGACAGAAGGTGATGGATTTGCGCACGTCTATGGCGGCTATTTTCTGCGGTGTGGTGACTACCACAGCGCCGTCCAGGTCTTCGATGAGCTGACATGCGGACAATACCTCGTCGCCAGTGCCCGGCGGCGCGTCAATGATCAGATAGTCGAGATCATCCCAGGCGATGTCCTTGAGGAACTGCTTGATAACGCCCATTTTCATGGGACCGCGCCAGATGACAGCGTCGTCCGGACTACGCAGCATGAATCCCAGGGACATGATTTTCATATCCCCTAGTTCCACGGGAACCATGCCGTCTGGACCGTTCTGGATAGTTTCTTGTTCCAGCCCCAGCATAGTTGGGACGCTGGGTCCGTGAATGTCAATATCCAGCAGTCCCACTTGTTTGCCCTCGAGCATCAGCGCTGTTGCCAGATTAACGGCGACGGTGCTTTTTCCCACCCCGCCTTTTCCGGACAACACAATGATCTTGTGGCGAATACGACAGAGCCGCTGGCGCAGCTGCTGTCGGTCTTGGTATTCTTCGGATGATTCGTCGGGTTGCTGCGCTTTTGCTGAGCAGTCTGTCTTTTCGCAATTGGAACAGCTGTTCTGTTGCGTGTCCGAATTGTTCGCTTGATTGTTCATGTAGTTCTCCACGGTTGCTTTAAGGGTATTTGAGGCGAGCAGGGCGCAATGTTGATGCGCCTCGGGCATACCGCCCAGTGCGTCCAGAATATCCTGCTGTTCTATCCGCGCCGCTTCCGACGGCGTTTTGCCTTCGGCCAGTTCCGTGGCCATGCTGCCACAGGCGCGCGACGGGCCGCAACCGGTGGTAGTGAACCCCACTGCTGTCACGATGCCGTCGTCCACATGCATCCAGAATTCCATGGTGTCGCCGCAAGGGCCGGTAATGCGGGCGTGTCCATCAGGCACCTCCAACTCACCATAGTTGCGAGGCCTCATAAAACGTTCCTGCGCATTGCGCGTAAAACCGGTTGTCATTGTGTATGTATACTCCTGGGTCCCCCAAGCGTGAGGGCATTGGTTGTTATTACACCAGCATCTCCTGAATGCGTGCCCAGAGCGTGTTCGCGTCCTGCGCGGCATCGCTTTCCGGAAAATCCATAACGGTGTGAGCCCGTACCTGGGCTGTTGTGATTGCTACATCATAACGAATTCTACCCGCCGGAATCGCGCCGGCCGCTTGCGCCCGCTCCTCCAGCCGTTGAGTCATCTTCTCGTTGATGTCCCATTTGTTGACACATACAGCCGTCGGTATATTAAAATGCCGTGTAAGCGCAAGCAGTCGCTCGAGATCATGTTCGCCGGATACGGTCGGTTCTGTTACCGCCAGCACGAGTGTCGCGCCGGTTACCGACGCGATAACCGGGCAGCCAATACCGGGCGGCCCGTCCACAATGATCAGGGCATGGTCTTTCTCCTCGGCGATCTTTTTCGCCTCGCGCCGTACGGTGGCCACCAGTTTACCGGAATTCTCGGCGGCGGTGTGCAACCGCGCATGGGCCATGGGGCCGTAGTCGGTGTCCGAAATCATCCATTCGCCACATAACCGTTCGGGAAAGTTAATTGCCTGGACGGGGCAGAACCGTACACACACGCCGCATCCTTCGCAGGCCACAGGGTCTATGGTAAAGGTCGCCTCGCCAGCCCGTTTTCCATGCATCACAATAGCGTCAAAGCGGCAATGGGCCAGACAGCCTCCACATTGGACGCAGGTCGCCTGACAGATAACCGCTTCGTGACCGCTGTAAAAGGCATGACGTTCCTTCACGCGCGGCGCAAGTACAAGGTGCAGGTCGGCGGCATCCACATCGCAGTCCGCGATGACAGGCTGATTTGCCAACGCGACAAAGGCCGCGGCAATACTTGTTTTGCCCGCGCCGCCCTTGCCGCTCACAACAACCAGTTCTTTCATTAGCGTGCATTGCTCCTGCGCTCGGACGTATCGTCTGTAACATTTTGCTGCGCCAGACGAAGGATACGCCCGAACAATTGCTGAAACAAGTTTCGGTATTCTGGATAGGCGTCCACGATTAACTCGCCCCGTGAATAGGCCTCCGCAATTCCCCGATCATCTGGAATCTCCATAAGAATGGGAATATTTTCTTTGCGACAAAAATCGTGCGTGCGCTCATCGCCTATGCCGAGGCGGTTGATGACGACCCCGAAGGGAATGGCCATCTCGCGCGTCACATCCACTGCAAGGCGCAAATCATGCAGCCCAAAGGGCGTTGGCTCGGTGACCAGCAGAACAAAATCCACGTCGCGCAAGGCGGCAATCACTGGACAGGACGTCCCCGGCGGTGCGTCCAGAATCACTGGTGTATTATTGCGTATACGCTTTTTTACCGCTCGGATGAGCGGCGGCGCCATGGCGACGCCTACATCAAGGAGACCGTAATCGAGTGTAATGTTGCCGCTTCGCATCGTCTCTATGACGCCGATACGTTTGTCCGTCTCTTGTATAGCCCGACGCGGACACACTTTCATGCAGCCGCCACAGCCATGACACATCTCGGGAAACAGCACCGGTATTTTGCCGAACGAAACAATGGCATTGTATTCGCAAAACTTCCCGCAGGCGTTACAACCGTCGCACAGGGCAGCATCCACCAGCGGAACCGGTATCGTTACTTCCTGGCTGCCGCCTGCTTCTCCATCAAGAAACAAGTATCCATTAGGTTCTTCCACGTCGCAATCGAGCAATTGTGTTTCAACGTCGAGCGATCGCGCCAGATTCACTGACACGGTGGTTTTCCCCGTGCCGCCCTTGCCGGAAGCGACAGCCAGGATCATGCCCAGTGCCCTTCCACGTCCGCAGCCGCGGTTTCAACCAGCGCGCCTGCCTGGTAATCCGCCAGCGCCGCTGCTACTGTCGCCGCTTCGGTAGTGTATATCGTAATACCGGCGGCGGTAAGCGCACGGAACGCTTTGGGACCGCAATGGCCGGTTACAACCGCCGACGCTCCTGTACGGGCCACCGCTTGCGCGGATTGAATGCCGGCGCCCTGGGCGGCGTTCAAGTTTTGTTGGTTGTCCACAATCTCAAAAGTTTCATTATTGAGATCGTACACAAGAAAATTGGGCGCTCGTCCGAAGCGACTGTCCAGCGGCGCGTCAAGACCGTTTCCCGATGTGGTAAATGCAATTTTCATGGTATGATTCCTTGATGTTGATGGGGAGGGCGCACCGCTTATTTGAGCGGTGCGGCCCTAATGGGATGGTTGCAGGTATTGGTCCTATTCTGCCTTGGTTTCAAGTTCGGAAAGACGCTCGCTAATAGCGTCAAGTTGTGTTTGCAATACTTCCGCATGGCGTTTTAACGCTTGCTGTTCAGTATCAGGTCCAATAGGGGGGGCATCGTTGGCGCGCATCCAGCCCGGCAATCCTGTGGCATAGAATCTGTTGCGCCAGCCTCGACCGCCGCCGAAGCCCGCAACACGTCCGCGCCCAAGACCAGCGCCGCGACCTACAACAGGATTTGTAAAGCCAGGCATTTCATAGCCCGCGCAGAATCCTGCTGTGCGACCTGTCATAGCGCCCATGCCCCTGGGACCAGTTCCGTCTCCTCTTGGCATCGTTATAACCTCCTTTCAACAGGGATGTTGGTTATGCGCGTACCAACGCGGCGCCGCAGCGTGGACATTGCCGCTCGCTGCATGGCACACCGCGCTCATGCGCGACTGTTTCGTTACATTGTGGACACACACAGTTGCCGACAGGGCCGCCTGCCGCAGGGCCGCCCAAGCGTCCCCGGCCGCCGCCTTGACCGCGACCGGCGCCCATGCCGCCTCCTTGGCCGCCGCCTTGACCGCGACCGGCGCCCATGCCGGCTCCTTGGCCGCCGCCTTGACCTCGGCCGGCGCCCATGCCGCGTCCTTTTCTTTCGTTCATCATGACATTCTCCGGTGTTTTGCCGAGGCGATTGCGACACCGGCCGCCGCCTGCGCGGCAACCGGGCATCAGAAAATCGGGCCCCGGCAACTCGTTGTGTAGAAAGGCCGTCAACGCTGCTGTGGCGTCGCCTGCCACAAAGGCAATCAGTTGAATGCCGCCTGCAACAAGCAGCTCCGCCAGCGGGCGCGAAACGGCGCCGCAAATAAGGATTTCAACATGCAACTTGCGTAGCCGGCTCACGCGTTGTGCGGGCGCCTGCTCCAGCAGCGGTTCTCGATGTTGCTCGGCGATTCGGCCGTTTTCAATCTGAGAAATCAGCAGTTCGCGGGCTGTGTCGAACACAGGCGATACACGACCGCCCCATACTGTTATGGCAACCTTCATGCTTGAAATCCTTTGTGGTGTTGAAAGCATAAATGATGCCAACAGGGGACACGACCCCCCATGTTTTGCTAAACAAAACAATACAAAGACGTTACGGGAGAAGTGGGGGAATAAGAGACAATCAGAGCGTTGCAGGAATGCGACTGTGGGGGGAGTAAAGGGTCG
>SLFT01000262.1 GCA_007124105.1 Candidatus Hydrogenedentota bacterium
CCTTCGCCGATAACAGTCTCCTCGCCCCCGATTTTCCAATCTTTAAGATGAACGCAGTGTACGCGCGCGCCGAGCTGTTCAATAACGTCGTGGGGCGCTTCGCCTGAACGCAACGCGTGTCCCGTATCAACGCAGGCGCCGATATAGGGGTGCAGGTTTTTCACGGCATTGAGTGTGTTGGCTGCTTTGTCATAGCGCGCGTCCGGTCCATGGTTGTGTATTGCGATTTTGACGTCAAACTCCGTCGCCAGGGATTCAAGTCCGGGAAAAGCGTCTGGTTCGGGATCGGCGCTGAGGTATGCCGCGCCCAGCTTCTTGGCCAGTTCGAATTTCTTTCTGTTTGCGGCGTCATCGGCGCCAAATCCTTCCACGCCATAACACGGCACGGTGGCCTGTTTATCCTGGATCAGTTTGATAATGGCGGGCAACTCCGGGTTGTCAGGGTCGGGAGGGAAATGTACGCCGCAGAACTCAATCATGTTTAGTCCAAGCGTTGCCATCTGCTCCAAAGCGCCGGCTGTGTCGAAGTTGCGAAAACTGTAACTCTGCGCGCCAAGCGTTGTGTAATCGGTCATGTGTCTAACCTCCCTCTGTATGGGTTGCGTGGTGATGGATGTATTCTGTACGCCAAAGCATGCATACTATATATCAGGCATCTTTCTCAGGGTTGAGGCAAACGCCCGCGTTAGCATAGCGCCGTGCGTTTGGCTTTATACGCGTCCATTAATTGTGTAAACGTCTCAAACAGGTAGCGGCTGTCGTGCGGTCCGGGGGACGATTCAGGGTGGTATTGTACACTGAAAATCGGGAGATGTTTGTGTCGCATACCTGAGCAGGTTTTATCGTTGAGGTGGACATGGCTGAATTCGACTGCGTTTGCGTCCAGCGATTCCGTTCTTACGGCAAACCCGTGGTTCTGCGCGGTGATCTCCACTTTTCCTGTCGCCGCGTGATACACGGGCTGGTTGCCGCCACGATGGCCAAACTTCAGTTTATACGTGTCGCCGCCGAGCGCATGGCCCAGTATCTGGTGGCCCAGACATATCCCGAAGATGGGAATTTCCTTGTCTATGAGGGCGCGCACCGTGGGGTACACATAAGGGAGAGCGGCGGGGTCGCCGGGACCGTTCGAGAGAAAGACGCCATCCGGGTCGCGCGCAAGCACCTCGTCGGGTTTTACTGTGGCGGGCATCACTGTTACCGCGCATCCCGCCTGCTCCAAAAGGCGCAGTATATTTCGTTTAATGCCATAGTCAATGGCTACCACCCGATATTCGGGGCGTTCCGGCGTGTTCCAGTCATAGGGTTCCTTTACGGACACCTCTTTGACGAAATCGCTTCCTGCCATGTCCGCGCTTGCCCGCGCTTTGGCCACCAGCGACTGGTGATTCGCGTCTGTGGTGCTGATGATGGCCTTCATGGCGCCCTTGGTGCGCAGCAGCCGGGTAATGTGACGGGTGTCCACGCTGTCAATGGCTACAATGTTGTGCGCCTTCAGGTATTCGGGCAGCGTGGCGGTAGCGCGCCAGTTGCTTGGTTCGAAGCAGCATTCGCGCATGACAAACCCGCGTACATGGGGTTGCGCCGATTCAACATCGTCGTCGTTTACGCCGTAGTTGCCAATGTGAGGATACGTCATGGTTACGATTTGCCCGGCATAGGAAGGGTCGGTCAGGATTTCCTGGTAGCCGGTCATACTGGTATTGAAAACCAGTTCGCCCGCAGATTCTCCGTCTGCGCCCACGGCGCGGCCTTCGAATACACTTCCATCTTCAATTGCAAGGATAGCTTTTTTCATAGTAGCTTTCTCTCGAGTTCGAGGGTTCTGAATCGGCCAGACTATATCATATTTTCTCTGGTCGCTTCGAGAAAAAGACATATAATGTACCTGCCCGTTGGAGCCTCGCTTGCGGCGATGGAAGCCAGGGGCCCGGGATAAGGCAAACGGGGCAGGGGTCGCACGGGGAGGGACGCCCTGTCCCGCGCCATCAGTATTGCAATTTCATGCAGTCAGAAACTGAAGTCATGAAAAATACGCGCCGCATCATCGCAGACGGGGTAGTGTGTGGGATATCGGACAAATTCGACATGACCGTCCATGTGTAGAACATTGCTGCCGCCGGGCACATGGTTGAAATTTTGCGCGGCTGTGCTTACTGTATCAAGCATAATATAGATATGCGTTTGGCCGCAGCAGCTGTGGCCGCCGGGATTATTGATGTCCGTAATAAGAAAACGTTCAATGCCTTCGCGCACCCGGTAAATCGTGTTGGTTCCGCCGTTTCCGGTTCCTTCGCCCAGTCCCCCGTCATCGTTAACGGTGTCCAGGTCGCGGTCTTTAATCTCGTGATCAATGTTGTTGTTGAACGAGACGTCATAAGCGCGTTGTATTGTGGCGATATTTTCAACTTCCTCGGCGCCTATCGCCACCCACGCCAGATAAATGTAGCTGAGCGTACTGAACCTTCCCGGGTCTATAACGCGTTCATCATCATCGTTCAGATAATACCAAAACCCGACATCGTCCGGACCGCCTGTGGTCAGCAGTTCAGCGCCGTCGCTGTCGGACGGACACACAATAATATTGTCGTCGTTCATGTATTCCGGGTACAGGGCCAAGCCATCCAGCCCCGCCAGTCCCCGGCGGCTTCGAGGGAAACGTTCGCCCGGGCTTTCGTTGGCGTACATTTTGAAAATGAGGCCCATTTGTTTTAAGTTGTTTTGGCAGCTGACGCGACGCGCGGCTTCGCGGGCGCGCGCCAGCGCGGGCAACAAAATTGCCGCGAGTATGCCGATGATCGCGATTACGACCAGAAGCTCTATGAGCGTGAAGCCTTGTGCCCTTTTGTTCTTCGAATAGATAAAACGGTATTCCGCGTGGCGGTGTTTGTTCATTATGCTTTCTCCGTGTTGATGCCCCAACATTATCCACATATCGTGCCGTGTACTGGTGAAAAGGATAGTGGACAATCAACAGAGAAAGAGACAGTGCGAAATGTACAAGGAACGGTCTGGCGCTCCCCGGGGGAGACATACTGCCGGAAGACCGTCATTGCAGTGGCCCGAAAGGGGAAAGGCCGCTCTTGCGGCTGGATACAACGTCTGGCCTCCAGCGTGTTTTACGCGCTGTGATTCGATGAGGGACGGACGGGCAGGGCATTCGTGCAGTGCGCAGGTGATACATACGCCCTTGATAGGGTTGTTCGTAAAGGAGGCGTCGGTTGATTCAGAGTCGTCAGTGCCCGCCGTCTGTGTAGTTTGACAACACGAGCCGCCACACGAGAGCGCTGTTCCGGCAGGTTGTTCATGCTCCGGACATACATGTTCACACGGCATGGTGATGATGCCGGACAGTGTCGAGGCTACAATGCCTGCGATCAGGATGCGTACTCTATTACGGTTCAATGCCATTTGTTTGTATTATATCACGAAATGCCGTATTGTTGGCGAGCCATCGTTTTTTTTCCGTAATCATGGGACGGCCAGTTATGTGTTTGTTACTGGTTGTTTTTGTCGCGCAATTGCACCACGGCCTTGTAGGGCAGATGATCGGAGGCAATGCGTGTGGCGTCATTGTGGATAATCTTTGCGTCGATCGTTTCGAAAGCGTCGCATACAAGAATATAATCAATGCGGCGCAAGGGGACGTCAACGGGAACGGTGCCCCGTGTATCGTCTGTCCGTTGTTCGATGGTGTCCTTTAGTTTGTGAAGCAATCGTTGCATTCCCGGTGCGGTGGCGTTTTCATTCATGTCTCCCGCCAGGATGACAGGATTCTTACCGAATTCGTGAACAATTGCCTCGGCCTGGGCGAGCCGTTCCTGGCCGTTCAATCCCAGGTGTGTGTTCATCACGTCTACTGACATTCCCTGCCACGCGACGGTAACGATAAGACAACCGCGCGGTTCAGCGTTGATTGGGTTGGGCAATGGGACATTTCGTTGAGCCAGAATGGGAAGGCTGGTGAGCGTGGCGTTTCCATAGTCGCCGCCCGCAAACTGATAGTTTGGTTCAAAAACCACGCGCATGCCCAGTTTTTCAGCGAAAATGTTGGGCATGTCCAGATGTTCCGTGCGGGGCAGGTCGCGGTCCACCTCCTGTAAACACACAATATGCGGGCCAAGGTCGCGAATGACGGCGGCGATTCGCTCCAGGTCAACGATGTCATCCATGCCGCGTCCATGATGAATGTTATAGGTAACAATCGTAAGCGTCTCGGGTTCATGTGCTGACGCGGCACAAACCAGCAGGAGCGCGGCAATCCAGGTGATGCAGTGTTTCATGACGCTTTTTCCCCAGTCTCATGTGAATTAGAAGGCAGCGCATATAGCGCTTACAAATGAACCGCCGGGAAACGACGCGGTGTGCGTGGTTTCCCGGCGGGAAGAGAAAGCGTGAATTACAGGCCGTCAATATCCAGACTTGTGACAAGCCACTCGCCGTCTTCCTTGGCAAGGACGACTTCAACCGCTACGCTTCCGGCAATACTCATGAGATCAACCGGATAGACGCTGCACACGTCTCCGTCAATTGCGATTTGCGCGTCTTGAAAGCTTACCTCTGCTTCCTCAAGATAGCCGGCTTCCATGGCCTGGCTTATGAATCCGGCAAAGGTCTCCTTGTCAGGCGCTTGACGCGCGGAGAAATTATCGGAAATGGTGCCAAGGAACTTGTCCATGTCCTGCTCTATAAGGCCTTGGGCCCACGTGTCCAACTGCATCTGTACCTTTTCCTCGTCTGAAAGGGCAGGGCCTGTTGTGGCGCATCCGGTTGCAAGCGCCAGCGTCAACATGATGGCGATGCCGCTGATCCATAGTGATTTTTTCATCATTTGTCTCCTATACTTGGGGTTGTAGTTTACGCCTTTCCTTGTGAAGGCGAAGAAAATCATGTCATTACTATACCAAAAGAACGGATGTTTATGAAACAACGCCGCATGGGGAAGAGCTCATTTATGGCGTTTTACGAGTCGCTGCATTTCGCGTTCGCTTTCTCGTTGCCGTATAGTATCGCGTTTGTCGTACGTGTGTTTTCCCCGGCACAACCCAATTTCGATCTTAAGATTTCCCCGCTTGAAGTAGGCGGTGAGCGGTACGACAGTGAATCCTTTTTCTGCGACGCGTCGTTGCAATTTCAATATCTCGCGTTTGTGCAAAAGGAGCTTGCGTGCCCGTTCAGGTGGATGATTGTTGATATTGCCTTGTTCGTAAGGACTAATCCGAGCGCCTGTCAACCATGCTTCCCCTTTTTCAAAGGTTACATAAGATTCCTTGAGGCTGATTGCGTTTTTCATACGCACTGATTTTACTTCGGTGCCGACCAGGGCAATACCCGCTTCATATTTTTCCTCCACGAAATACTCATGCCATGCCTGCCTGTTCTTGGTTACGATTTTGATGCCTTCAGTCATGGCGCCCCCTTACTCATCCGTGGCCTGAGATTTTGTTTCCGGGACTTCTGATTCTGGCGGCCCGGGAGTATCGTTCATGGCTAGTTTCAGTTCGGCTCGTAGCGCGCCGTTGTCGCAGGTGACAAAAAGCACAACAGTGTCCAGTGCTGCTGAAGCGTCAACCCAGGGCTGCATGACATCTTCCAGGGAAGTTTCCGTATGATTGCGCAAAAGACCCGATACTGCGAATTCCCGCGCTGTATCAAGGTACGCTGTTATAGCTTCGTTCGGCTTCAGAGAAATGTACAGGTTGCCGTCTTGCGGATGGGTTGCCGTTAATGGCGCTGTTTGCAGGAGTTCCCTTGCCACATTAGCGCTGGTAGAAAACAGCATGCCGTTGCCGTATATCGCTACGGCAGGTTCGATGGCTGGCCCGCCTACAAAAGGCGCATACGCCAGGGTGTATTCGTCGTCAAGGCGCGGCGCCAGGTCCACACCGCTCGTGACCCCGGGGGCGGGCGCAATGCGCTCGAAAAGGGCCAGCACACGGTAGGTATCCGCGTCAAATGTAGCTGCAAGTACAGGGGCAGGCATCATTTCGTAAGGTTCCACGCCAAGCCAGGACAACCGCATGGTTGCGCCCGCGTCGCTCAATGTCTGTTGCATGAGCGACTGTATTTCGGTTACTGGTTCCAGCAAGTCTTTATCTTCTTCATCCTGTTTTAGAAACGCAGATGCAGTTTTCAACGCGGGGAACGGTTCAGCGAGGCTGGCAATCAGCGCGGGCAGCGGCATAGCCGTTGCCATGCTGACCGAAACAATACCGTCCAGTGGCGCGGGAAGAGGCTGTGGTGTGAGGCCTTTCAGGAAGGGTGTATACTGTTCCATGAAGCTGGGCGACAAGCGTCCCTGCACCGCTAATCGCGCTGTATCGCGCTCGATGCGCACTGCAATCTCCACTTTCTCGAAAGGCGGCTGGTCAAGCGGTATGCCTCTGGCGTCAATGCGGCAGAAGAGGTCTGCGCCGGTGGCCATGTGTATGCCCTCTTGATATAAGCCGGCGTCCAAAGCAGCGTCGGGATGCAACGTAAGCGCGTGGATCAGGCTGTCGCGCGAC